>NC_015741.1 GCF_000154785.2 Roseobacter litoralis Och 149 | reverse complement strand
AAAAGGGAATATACTCGGACAGCAAAACAGGCAAACCCTGTCCCACATGTCTATGAAACAGATAGAGCGGCAAACGATTCGGTGCGTGCTTTCAGAGTCAGCCGCCGCGTCTTTTAGAGTAGGGCACAAAATATGGGGGACACCTTCACCGGCATCTGCACCTATTGGGGGACAAAACAGTGCAATTGGGGGTCAGACAGGATGTCCCCCAATACCATTAATACCTAAATATCTTTTCTGAGTTTGATGAGAGAACCCCAAAACTGAACTGCGTGCTTGACAGAATCGGGCAAGCGGACGCAAATCAGGGAAGGGCTTGGAAAAACGTCTCAATAGCGCTATCCTGACCTGACAAGAGGCTGAACAATCAGTCCGGCGATGAGGCACCGCAGGAAACCCTGCGAAACGAACCAGAAGGGCAGATGATGCATTCCACAAAACCTGTGGGTCGCGGATCCTCTGCGCGAAAGTATGATCTTTTGACAGCGATGGGCGCCTTTGCGCTTTCCCGAGACAAGCATGATCAGCGACGCGTATTGAGGCTGATGACCCTCATCACAGCACGGTACAATTGGATACGCGATGAACTGGCCGTGGGGCAGCGGGAAATCGCCAACCTGTGGTCAGTAGACCAACGCACGGTCAAGCGTGAGATGGCCCTGCTGCGTGCGCGGGGCTGGTTGATCGTCAAGCGTCAGGGCGCACGGGGGCGTGTGAGCGAATATGCTTTGGGTATTGACCAGATCCTGTCCGACACAGAACCGCAGTGGTCCGCTGTGGGGCCTGATTTCGAGCTGCGCATGAGCAATACCGACACGCCCAAGGTTGTGCCCTTGCCGCAGAAGGGCGTGGTGCCGGAGCCCGACATTTCAACAGGGACGGAATGGGTACTGGCGCAAGCGCTGCTGCACGCCGAAGACCCGGCGACCTATGCCTCATGGATGGCGGCGTTAGACAGGATCGAAAGGGCAGGGGGGCGTGTCACATTGCGCGCGCCGTCCCGGTTTCATGCAGCCTATGTTCAGACTCATCTGGAAAAACGGGTGCTTGTCGCCTTGCGTGAAATCGACAGCACCGTATCCGAGGTACGGGTCGTGATCTGACGCACCGCGCCGTGGGTTACCCCCAGCGGATCAATCCAAGAATTGCAGAGCCGCCATAGAAAGCTTGCAACAGCAGGAAGGTCCAGCGTCGGTCGATGACAGCCCAGGCGGCAAACAGACTGGCGGAGATCAGCAGCAGGGAAAACCCGAGGATTTCATTACCGGTGTTCGAGGCGATCAGAACGGCATAGACCATCGCTGACACCGAGCCTGTGGTTTCGAAAAGGGAGGTGAGCTTGCGATTGTCCATCTGGTGGCCTGCGTTTTATCTGTCGAGCCAGCATTGTCGCTGAACGACTGCGGAACGCAACGTCTCTTTGACATGAAGGTTGGTTTTTAGAGCGTCTGACGAAATACCTGACACATCAAGTATCACGTAACGCGTTGAAATTTTTGATTTCAGGCAGCGTTATGTGGTTCAGGTTTTTCGCATGACGCTTTAGCCATACCCGCGCGCGCTAACGCAGGTGCATATTCAAAAAGTGGCGCGGGCTGTCGAAGTTATACAGGAAACGCTGCTCTGTGCTTGTCACGGCAAAGCAAAAACGCCGCCCCGATGTGGGACGGCGTTTTCTGACAGAGTGATCGAGCGAACGGGTATCAGCTAGAGCTACCGGTCACCGACGCAAGATAGGCTGCGATGTCTTCGCCACCACTTCTCAGCTTATATGCCATTTTGGATTTCGCTTTGGAATCATCCAGATACGTGCGCAGGAAGGCGCGTGGGTCCTGAACATATTCCGCGAAGTTTGCGGCATCCCAGACAAGCCCGGCTTCACCGGCGGCAACGAGGTCGTCACCGTATCTAAAGTCGGTAGTGCCCGCCTGACGACCCAAGACCCCATAGAGGTTCGGGCCTGTCCGACCGCCTTTGACGATTTCATCACCAGCATCGGAAACGATCTGGTGGCAAGACTTGCACTTGTTGAATGCTTTTTCACCTGCTTCGATGTCACCTTCGGCAAATACCGGTGCTGCCGAGAATGTCATTGCGAGTACTACTGCTAAAGTTCGTGTCATCGTTATCTCCTTGGTTGCTTGCCTTACATCTTAGGACTTAAACGCGAGAGTCAACACTCACAACCCTGCAATCTTATGCAACCGCGTGTGAAATGGCGCATTGTTTCCAAAGTTCCTTGAGCGCCAGCACCAGATGTTCGATATCCTCGATGCTGTGCAGCGGCCCCGGGGTAAAGCGCAACCGCTCCGTGCCTTTGGGCACGGTGGGATAGTTGATGGGCTGCACATAGATACCGTATTGCTGCATCAGGTAATCCGCGATCATGCGGCATTTGACGGGATCACCAATCATCACAGGGATGATGTGGCTGGGGTTTTCCAGATGGGGAATTCCCTCCATGTCCAGACGTTTACGAAGATAGGCGACGCGTTCTTGTTGCATCTTGCGTTCCTGATCCGATTGCTTGAGGTGCCGGATGGACGCTTGTGCCGCAGTCGCCACAGCCGGGGGCAGGGCGGTCGTAAAGATGAAGCCGGAGGCAAAGGAGCGGATGAAGTCGCACATCGCCTCTGAGCCGGTGATATAGCCGCCCACAACGCCGTAGGCCTTGCCCAGCGTGCCTTCAATGAGGGTGATGCGGTCCTGCAGGCCCTCACGCTCCGAGATGCCGCCACCACGCGCGCCATAAAGGCCGACGGCGTGGACTTCGTCGAGGTAGGTCATGGCACCGTGCTTTTCGGCCACTTCCACGATCTCTTTCATGGGACAGATGTCACCATCCATGGAATAGACCGATTCAAAGGCCACGATCTTGGGGCAATTGGCGGGCAGGGCGGAGAGCTTGCGGTCGAGGTCTTCGGGATCATTGTGTTTCCACAGCACCTTGTTGGCGCGGGAATGGCGGATGCCTTCGATCATGGAGGCGTGGTTCAGCTCATCCGAGAGGATCACCGCGTCGTGCAGACGGCTGCCCAGCGTGGACAATGCCGCCCAGTTGGAGACGTAGCCGGAGGTAAAGAGCAGCGCGTCTTCCTTTTGGTGCAGGTCCGCCAATTCGGCTTCAAGCAGTTTGTGCGCGTGGTTGGTCCCGGAGATATTCCGCGTACCACCCGCACCGGCGCCATAGCTGTCGATCGCATCTTTCATGGCGTTGATGACGGTCGGATTCTGGCCCATGCCGAGATAGTCATTGGAACACCAGACGGTCACCTGATCGGGGCTGTCTTCGTTATAGCATTTCGCCTGGGGGAATTGACCCGCCTGCCGTTCAAGTTCTGCGAAGATGCGATAATTTCCATCTTCTTTGAGTGTGTCCAGCTGCGCTTGGAACAGTGCATCAAAGTCCATGATGTCCCCCTTTTAGTGTCGTTGCTTTTGGTGTTGGTTGCTTTGGGGCAGGTAACATCCACCGCCAGAGCTTTTCGTCCGGGATCGGCAGAACCATCACCCAGTGTTCAAGAAGTGCGAGTGCGGTAATGACACTCAGCAGGGCAAAGCCGATGATCTGGCCTTGGGTCTCGGCCCCGTGCATCCGCTCCAGCCAGCAGGCGGTCGCGAAGGTCAGGGCAGAAACGGAGATCGGAAACAGCCAGTTGAGCGGTCTGATCCGGAAATAGGTCGCAAGATGCGCAAGCGCCGTCGGCAGGAAGTCCACGTTGATCCGAGGCACGCCCCAGAACAGGTTCAGTTTTGCCGAGATACGGGCGAAAAACAGTACCGCGAAGGTCCATGTGGCGAATTTATTGCCCGCCATCATGTTCCATTCGACGAGGAACATGCTGATCAATGTGAAAACCAGCAGCATTTCGTGATAGGCCAATGTGCCCCACGCGCGGATGAAGCGTTCCCATTCGGGCGTATTCGGGGGCAGGGGGTAGTTGTTGGGGCCGGTGATGACACCTGTCAGGAACGCCAGTTCGATCCAGCCCCAGATTGCCAGTGCGGAGAGGAACGCAAGCACTGCGCCCTGCGCGGACATGTCGCCAAGGGTGCTCAGGAAACCGTACACGCCGAGCGCCAGCATCGGCAGGCCCCAGAGCGTAGCGAGCCAGCCTGCGCTGCCGCCTTTGCGGTCCGCCACCTTGACCACCCACAGGATCGCGCCGGTGGAAAACCACCACACGAAAAGGGCTAGAAGGGCGGCGGACCAGATGCTCATTTCAGTAGGCGGGCCGCATGAGGGTCTCGGTCGGGACCTTGTGCTTTTTCGCCGGGATCGTGATCAGTGAGATGAACGCGCTGACCGCACGGGCCTGTGCGCCGATCTTGGCAAAAAATTTGCCATCCTTGGTCGCAACCGCCAGATCAGCGTTGGCTTTTTGCATTTTCTCAAGGCCGCGCTGCCAGCGGGGGTGCTCGATGTCCAGCGTGATCGGGTAGATCTGTTTGGTCAGCTCAGAGGTTTTGGTAAAGACCTCATGGGCGTACCAATCCGGGTCCACGCCAAGGGCTTTGTGAAAGGCCGGGCGCTGGTGATCGCGCACATACATCGTTGAATAAACCGCCGTGAGGAAGAACTTGATCCACAGCACGTTCTTGCCGCTGGTCAGTTTGGGGTCGGTTTTCATCAGCAGGGCAAAGGCTTCGCCGTGGCTGAATTCATCGTTGCACCATTCCTCGAACCACTTGAAAATCGGATGGAAGCGGTGCTCGGGATGCTTTTCCAGATGGCGGAAAATCGTGATGTAGCGCGCGTAGCCGATCTTTTCGGATAGATAGGTCGCGTAATAGATGAACTTGGGGCGGAAGTAGGTGTATTTCTTCTTCTGCGTCAGAAATCCGAGGTTCACGGCGACGCCTGCTTCGCGCAGGGCGTCATTGATGAAACCAGCGTGGCGGGCCTCATCCCGGGCCATCAGCTGGAACAGTTGCGTGATGTCCTTGTTGTTGCCGCGGCGTTTCATCTCTTTGTAAAGTACGCAGCCCGAGAATTCAGCCGTGCAGGAGCTGATCAGAAAATCGAGGAATTCCTTTTTCAGCGTCGGCTCCATATTTTCCCAGTCAACATGGTCCCAGTCTTCGTTCTTTTTGAAGTGGCCTTTGTTGGGGTCGGACACCATCTGCGCGATCAGCTTGTCCCAGTCTTCACGCACAGGCGTGACATCAATCGCGTCCAACTCATCAAAGTCGGTGGTATAGAAACGCGGCGTCAGCAGCGTGTTCTGCATCGCGACTTCGGTGGCGCTTTCGCTGTCCACGACGGATTGCGCTTCCTGCAGCTTCAGGCTTTCTTCGGCGTCGGTGATTTCGGACGTGTGTTTAGCGGGGGCGACGTCGCTTTTTTGCGGGTTCTGGATGTTCACAGCGTGACCTCCTCAGAGAATGAAAATTCGCAAAGCTCCATGACCTCGAAATCGCCCGTGAGCCGGGTCCAGAGGCGTTCGAGCTTGCTGGCGCGGATGATCGTGGCTTCGCGGTCTTCAGAGATCACTTCTCCGAAGGGGGCCATGATTTCGCCGCCATGTACCTGCACTTCGTCGCCGGGGTAGATCACTGCCCCGTTGTTGAATTTCACATGCGCGTGCAGGCTTTCGAATTTGTGGCTGATTTCAACCGTGCAGGGGGCACGTTCGAAGTCCTTTGTCAGTAGTCCCATGAGGTGGCTTCCTTTCTGGGTTAGGGTTTATCCAGCAACCTGGCGAAGGTGCGGGAGTTGGTGGCGCCAAAGCCCATAAGCTCGGCTGACCATCCGGTGACGGGGTCCGTGATCGAGAGGCGATTGCCTTCCCGTAACTGTAGTAGGACGGGGGCCGACATGTCGATCCCGCTTTTCCCGCGTTCGCGGGCGATGACGCGTTCTATGCCTGCGACAAACCCGCCTGTTTGCGGGGTGAAGTCGGCCAGCAGGGTCCCGTTTTCATCAAGGACGCGGGCGGCGCCTGAGGCGTCACCGGACAGAAAGATCGCGCGTTCCGTCAATAAGGCCCCAACGGGGGGCTGGCTGTCTGGGGCGCGGCCGGTGAGTGTCGCCACGGTGACGATGCCCAGAATGGTCAGGACCAGTCCGAACATGATGCGGACCATGATGCGCGGTACGAGGTCTTCTTGCTTGGCGTGGATGCGGGGTTGGGTTTGAGTTGTCATTGGCTCTACTCCGCTGCGACGGCCTGGGCCGCTTGGGGCCGGGCACGGGTGACAGTGGGGACAGAGACGCGCGCCTCTGCGGCCTCCGACAGCAGCCGCGCGACATGTTCGGCGTCGAGGATGCAGCGCAGGGCAGGCTGCGCTTCGCGGAAATGCCAGGGGCGCACATGCGGCCAGCAGGTCAGGTAGGACAGGCGGGTTTCGCCGATGGTTTCAAGCGCGATGGTCCCTGTTTTACCGGGGCGCAGATCCAGCATCGCATTGCCGACCTGTGTGTAGGGAATGTTCAGTGTCACATTCAGGGCTGCGCCGATGCGCATGGCAACGCGCGCATCGGTGATGGTGTAGACCGTGGCGCGCGCTTGGGCGACGGCCACGAGTGTCAGCATGCCACAGGTCACAAGGCCCAGTATCAAAAAGGGCACTGCCGCACCGATTGCCTGACCCAGTGGCAAAAGATCCAGTTGTGAGACGAACCGCCACACGGCCAGCAGGATGAAATACCCCGCAACCCATTTCACGTTCAGAGATTCCACTGCAAGACGCCACCAGTCGGGACGGCCTTGCCAGAGGATATTTTCGCCCTTCGGGGGCTCGGCGGGGAGCCCCTCAACGGGCTCTATTTCAAAATCGTCATGAGACATGGCGAGTATCTCCTTGGTTGTGGTTTCGACTTAATGAGCGCCCCAGCGGGGTCTTGGTCCCGCAGAGGTGCGCGTGGCGGAGGGATCGTCAGAGTTTGGGTTCCTGACGGTTGCCGGCATAGAGTTTGCCACCACCGTAGTAGCCCGCGATCTTGTCTTCCTCGAGCAGGGTGATCTGACGCGCAGAGGCAACTGTCGGCACATTGGCAAAGTGTTCGCCATAAAGGGCCGCTATGTTGACGCTGTTTGACTTGATATTGGCGAATGTCATTGGCACCAGACGCGTGCCTGACCCCCATTTGCCTTCCAGTTCGAACTCAAGAAAGCGCACGAGTTGTTCCGGTTCATCAATCCACATGTCCGTGATTTTGCCGACGATTTCCTTGTCGCCTGACATCACGGGCAGGCCGCGCGGGTCACGTCCGGCCGAGACGATAAAGCCTTCGGCAGCAGACATAGGCACGATTTTCGGATGCCCGTGACCGTCCAGTTCCGGCGCGTCGCGGCGCGGCGCCCATGAGGCAGGGCCGACTCCGTCGAGCATCGGATCGCCCGTGGGCTCCAGTGGGAAACCATTGCCGGGCCCTGTGCGTTTCAGAGCAATGTCTGCGCGTTCCGGTGTCTGCCCGCTTGGCACGGTGACATCACCGCGACCGTGGGGCAGTTTGAAGGTCTTGTCCGAGGGGATCGGCCACATGCTGGGGTTGGAAGAAGGGTTCCCCTCATCGTCTTCGAGCGGATAGCCTTCGCGCATGTTTTCACGCTGGATGTAGATGATCAGCCCAGCAAAGAAGATGTAGAATAACCAGAGAGACAAGCTCGCCAGATCAAATTCGCCAAAGAACGCTGCAGTCATTTCGTTTCCTCCTGAAACGGGGTCATGTTGGGAAATCGGCCAGGCCCATGGGGCGTGATCCGCTTTCTCTTGAGGTGTGGTAAACGCGCCGACGCACAAGCGGTCCAAGGATCACCAGAGTTACGAACAGAAGTACGATCTCCAGATGATATACGACTGAATAGCCGGTAGCTGGGGAAACCAGGCCCTCTCCCCAAGCTCCTGACATGGCGATGGAGCCTGTCCAGTCACGCAAGCTGCCACCAATGGCGATTGAGAGGCCGGCAGCGGTCGCTTGTGCTGCCCCCCATGCGCCCAAAGCCAGACCCCGACCCGCCGTGCCGGTTTCGGGCAGGGTCATACAGGCGGTCAAAGTTGCGACCGCAAACAGGCCGCCCCCAAAACCGATCATGCCCGCGCCGGAAAAGAACAGCGCAGGCGAATTCAGAGGGGCGGCAAAGATCACCATGCAGAACGCGCCAACCCCGGCCAGAATGCCGCCAGCCGCAAGCCGGAACGCGTCCGAGCCGTCGGCAAGCCGTTTGCCCGCCAAGGCAAAGCCGAGCAGCGCGCCCAGCGACCACATCGCCGTCAGCAAGGTGGTGGAGGACACCGAAAGGCCGAGAATTTCGCCGCCATAGGGTTCCAACAGCACATCCTGCATGTTGAACGCCATGGTGCCGACAAAGATGCACACAAGCAGTCGCCCGGCTTGTCCGCCCTTGATGAAATCTTCCCATGCGTCTTTGAACCTTGGGCGGGGCGCTTCGCGCTCTGTCCGGCTCATGGGTTGCAGGCTTTCCTGTTTCCACAGGGCGATCAGGTTCAGAACGGCGGTGATAACAGCAGTGGCCTGCACCACCTGAATGAGTTTCAGCGGGGTGAAATCCCGCAGCAAAAAGCCGATGATCAGCGACGAAATGCCCATGCCCACGAGGAACATCACGTAAAGCAGCGCCACGACACGCGGACGGGTTTCATCCGTCGCCCGATCCGAGGCCAGCGCCAGACCGGCGGTTTGCGTCATGTGCATGCCGAGACCGGTCATGACAAAGGCCAGTGCCGCGAGGATTTCTCCGGCAAAGGGGACGTCGATATAGACATCACCCCCAAGGACCAAGAGCGCCGAGGGCATGATGGCCAGCCCCCCGAACTGCCACAATGTGCCGAACCAGATGTAGGGCACCCGTTTCCAGCCGATGGCCGAACGGTGCGTGTCTGAGCGAAAGCCCAGAAGCGTGCGGAAAGGGGCAATCAGAACCGGCAGGGCGATCATGACCGCGACAACCATTGCAGGCACCGTCAATTCAACGATCATGACCCGGTTCAATGTGCCCAGAAGCATCACGGCGGCCATACCAACGGAAATCTGGAACAACGACAGGCGCAGCAATTGCGGCAAGGGCAATCCGTCACTCGCCGCATCGGCAAAGGGCATCGCTTTGAGCGACAGGCGTTTCAGACCGGCCACATTCATGCGCGCAGCTCCATCAGTTGAGAGATGTAAAACCCGGATGTGACGCGTTCGATGGGTTTGACCTGCCCCAACACGCCTTGCGTGCTGGCAGCCTGCGCCAGTTTGCCTGCGTCATGGGGGATCATCACCGGGCTGCGGTCAGACCGGGGAAAGAGTTTGCCCGCGTACCACATGGCCATCAGGGCCTTGGTGCGTGGTGCGACGGTAAACACGATCGACCCGCCGGTGCGTGTCTCAAGGGCCGCAAGGGCGCGCCCGATGTCGTTGGCATCGTAATAAATCAGGCTGTCCATCGCGATCACATGATCAAACTGGCCCAGCGTATGACAAAGCATGTCGCCAGAGGTGAAGGTGACCTGTTTGCGCAAAGCTTCGGGCAGGCGCGCCTCGGCGATCTGGACCAGCGAGGGGGAGATATCGGTGGCAAGCACCTCGGCACCTCGCGCGGCCAGCTCAATCGTCATCTGCCCGGCACCGCAGCCTGCATCGAGCACGCGGTGGCCCGTCAGATCGGCGGGCAGGCGGCTCAGCATCAGATCGCGCATCCGGTCCCGGCCCTGCCGGACTGTCTGGCGGATTTTCGAAACCGGCGCGTCAGAGGTCAGCCGCTCCCAAGTGCGGGTCGCGGTCTTGTCGAAATACGTCTCTACCCGGCCCAAAGTGGCGCTGTACCCCGGCCGCGAAGCATCGCGCCCGGCAGTTGGTGCACCATTGGAAAGGGTTACTTCGTCGCGCATCAATCAAACCCCAGAAGTTCAAAGATTTCCCGGTCGGGCAGGGGGGCAGGGGCCAGCGGCTCTGTCCCGTTCCACAGCGTTTCGGCCAGACGGATGTATTCCTTGCGGACCTGTACGATCTCTTCATCGTCGGGCATCTCAAAGAGCGTCTTTTTCTTAAGACGTGAGCGGCGGATCGCATCTAGGTCCGGCATATGGGCGATGCGGTTGAACCCAACCGTTTTGCAGTAGCGATCAACCTCATCCGTGTCTTTGGAGCGGTTCGCAACGCAGCCTGCGAGGCGCACTTTGTAGTTCTTTGACTTGGCCTGCACGGCAGCAATGATCCGGTTCATCGCATAGATGCTGTCGAAATCATTGGCCGTGACGATCAGCGCACGGTCCGCATGCTGCAAGGGGGCTGCAAAGCCGCCGCAGACCACATCGCCGAGCACGTCAAAGATCACGACGTCCGTGTCTTCCAGCATATGGTGCTGTTTCAATAGCTTAACGGTTTGCCCGACGACATACCCGCCGCAGCCGGTGCCCGCTGGGGGGCCGCCCGCCTCGACGCATTTCACGCCATTAAAGCCGTCAAAGACGAAATCTTCGGCGCGCAGTTCCTCGGGGTGGAAATCCACCTCTTTCAGGATGTCGATCACCGTGGGCACCAAGGTGCCGGTCAGCGTGAAGGTGCTGTCGTGTTTGGGGTCACAGCCGATCTGCAACACGCGTTTGCCCAGCATGGAAAATGCCGCTGACAGGTTCGAGGATGTGGTGGATTTGCCAATGCCACCCTTGCCGTAAACAGAAAAGACCTTGGCCCCTTCGATTTTGGCGGTGTCGTCCTGATGGACTTGTACGGATCCTTCGCCGTCCTGACCACGCAGGCTTGGCGGTGTTCTGTCCAGTGGGCTCATGTCATCGTCCTTTCAAAGGGGCGCGCTGCCCTGTTCATGTCGCGTGAAGGGGTCATTGTGCTGCGATCCCTTCGAGTTGATCCTCAAGCGCATCGGCTGCATCCTGTAAGGCGGCCAGCGTTTCTGCGTCGGGGCTCCAGTAATTACGGTCATGTGCTTCAAGCAGGCGGTTTGCCATGCGGCTTGATGCGGTCGGGTTGAGGTCAGCAAGACGCTGACGCATCTCTTCATCCAGCACGAAGGTTTCGGACAGGCGCTGATAGACCCACGGATCAACCTGACCTGTGGTGGCGGACCAGCCCATCGTGTTGGTGACCTGCGCTTCGATCTGGCGTACGCCTTCGGCGCCGTGTTTCAGCAGGCCCTCAAAGAATTTCGGGTTGAGGCTGCGGCTGCGGGTTTCCAGAGCGACCTGCTCTTTCAGGGTGCGGACCTTGCCGGCCCCGCGGGTCTGATCCCCGATGTAAACGGCGGCTTCGGACCCTTTGGCGCGTTTGACCGCCCGTGCGATCCCGCCCAGCGTGTCAAAATAATGATCGACCGTGGTCACGCCCAGCTCAACAGATTCGAGGTTCTGATAGGCCACATCGACCTCGGCCAGTTGGGACTGCAGCAGTGCGGCATTGGAGGACGCCTTGCCGTCTGTCCCATAAGCAAAGCTTTTGCGGGCCTGATAGGCATCGGCAAGTTCGTCTTCGTCGCCAAAGGCGGAACTGTCCACCAGCTGGTTGACGTTTGAGCCGTAAGCACCTTCGGCGTTCGAGAACACACGCAACGCGGCTTCAGTGATATCGCAGCCGGTTTTCTCAACGTAGGCCAGCGCATGTGCACGGACAAAATTCATCTCAATCGGCTCATCCGCCATCGCGCATTTCTGTGCGGCCTCAGCGAGCATGCGCGTTTGCAAGGGCAGGAGGTCGCGGAAAATACCTGACAGGGTCATGATCACGTCAATGCGTGGGCGTCCGAGGTCTTCCAAGGAAATCAGATCTGCACCAGCCAGCCGCCCAAAACTGTCAAAGCGGGGCACGCATCCCATCAGGGCCAAGGCCTGTGCAATCGGGCCACCGTCGGATTTGATGTTGTCGCTGCCCCAAAGCACCAGCGCCACAGTCCGCGGCACCGCATCATGTGTATCCAGCAGCAGTTGCGCTTGTTTTGCGCCATCCCGACAGGCAAACGCCGTCGGCATGCGGAAGGGGTCAAAGGCATGGATATTACGCCCGGTCGGCAGGATATCCGTTGAGCGGATCAGATCACCGCCCGGCACAGGTTCGATGTAATGTGCAGACAGGGCGCGGCAGATCGCGTCAAGTTCGGTTTCCTGTTGCAAAAGCGCATCCACCCGCGCGCGGGTTTCTTCATCTGCGTGATCCATGATGCTGAGGTATTCCGCGCGTGCCGCGTCGGAGAGCGGTTTGCCAATGATGTGCAGGCCATCCGGGATCAGCGCATCTTCGGTTTCGAGCAGTTTGAGCCAAAGCTGATCCGGGCTGATATTGCCCAAGTCCACGGCATCCGCTTGCTGGGCGATGAGGTCTTGCAACTCATCCCGCTCAGCCCCGTCTTTTTCCATCGCGCGCCAGCGGGTCAGGCTGTCCTTGAGGTCCAGAAGCCCTTTGTAGAGCCCGGAGGCCGCCAGAGGCGGCGTCAGATGGGTGATCGTGACCGCACCGGAACGACGTTTTGCCAAGGACGCTTCGGAGGGGTTGTTCGACGCATAAAGGTAGATGTTCGGCATCTCGCCAATCAGGCGGTCGGGCCAGTCGCGCGCCCCAAGGCCCGCCTGTTTGCCCGGCATGAATTCAAGCGCGCCATGCATGCCGAAATGCAGGATCGCGTCTGCTTTCAGTGTATTGCGCAGCCATAGATAAAACGTCGTGAAGGCATGGGTTGGCGCGAACCCTTTTTCAAACAGGAGCCGCATCGGGTCACCTTCGTATCCGAAGGCCGGTTGCACGCCGACAAAGACCTTGCCGAAATGGGCACCAAGGATAAACACACCGCGCCCGTCCGATTGAATGCGTCCGGGTGCTGGGCCCCAGACGGCTTCGATTTCGGCAAGTGGCGGCGTTGTTCTGACGATGGTGTCAGCGCTCACGTGGTCTGCGACATTGGCTTCCTGACCGTATTGCTTGGCGTTGCCCGCCAGCACCTTGTCGCGCAGCGCATCGACGGTTTCGGGAACCTCTACGTCGTATCCATCTGCTCTGAGGCGGTGTAACGTATTGAAAAGGCTTTCAAAAACGCTGAGGTAGGCAGCAGTGCCGACGGCCCCCGCGTTGGGTGGAAACCCGAACAGAACAATCCCAATGTTCTTTTCCGCGTTGGTTTTGCGCCGCAATGTGGTCATGCGGATGGTCTTTTCAACAAGGCTGTCGACCCGCTCCAGACAGGGGGCCATCGCCTTGTGATCTGACGTCATTTTACAGTCGTGATCGCAGCCGTGACACCCTGCTGTGCCGTGGCGACCGGCAAAAACGGTCGGGTTGGTCGCGCCATCAAGTTCGGGCAGCGCGATGAGCATGGTCGTCTCGATCGGTCCAAGCCCTTGCGTCGAGCAGGCCCATTGATCCAGCGTCTGGAATTCCAGCGGATGCGCGGCGAGGTAGGGGACATCAAGATCTTTCAGAACTTTGATGGCGGCGTCGTTGTCATTATAGGCAGGGCCACCGACCAGTGAAAACCCGGTCAGAGAGACCATCGCATCAATCTGCGGACCGTTTTGATCACGGAAATAGGCATCGATTGCGGGCCGACCATCAAGGCCCCCGGCAAAGGCGGCGCGCACCGCAATACCGCGCGCTTCGAAAGCGCGAATGACAGCATCATAATGCGCCGTGTCCGAGGAAAGCACATAGGACCGCATCATCAACAGCCCGACCGTTGCTGCTGCGCCGTTGGGTGTGGGCAGGTCGCTCAGATCTGTTGTAATCCGTGTCGGCAGGTCGGGATGATAGAGGCCCGCGTCAGGGTATTCGATTGGCGCAGGTGCGTCGGGCGCTTTGGCCCATCCGGTGTTTTTGGCGTAGCGGTTGAGCAAAAAGCGCATCATCGCTTCGACATTGTCGTCTGAGCCACCCAGCCAGTATTGCATGCTCATGAACCAGGCGCGCAGGTCCTGGCTTTTGCCCGGAATGAACTTCAGGATTTTTGGCAAACGGCGCAGCAGCGCCATCTTGTCCGCGCCTGTTGAGCTGGAGGGCTTGGACGAGCCGCGCAGCTTTTTCATCAGTTTCATCGCGCCCGACTTTGGCGCCATCATATCGAGCGACCCCATCTTGGTCAGCTTGACGATGGAGGCATCGGCAATCACGCCGATCATCGCATCACAATCGGGGCGACGGGCCTCAAGGCTGGGCAGAATGCGCGCACAATGCTCTTCGAGGAAAAGCAGGTTGGCAATGATGATATCGCCGTTTTCGATCGCTTCTTTCGCGGCTTCAAAGGTGCCGGGCGTTTCGCCCCATTCCGCCGCTGCGTGAATCGAAACATCAAGGCCGGGATAATCCGCAGAAAGGCGTTCCGCTGCGCGCATGGCGGGACCTGCTGCATGGCTGTCCAGCGTGATAACCACCACGCGATATCCGGGCATCTGCCCGTTTATGCTCATATCATCGCGCATAATGGGCCTTTGCTTCATAGAGCGTGTCTACGCTGATCTCACCGACACCACGCTCTGAGGCGAAAGTTTCGGTGTTGCGCCGCGCCTTGCCACGTACAAAGAACGGGATCTTTTTCAGCTCGCGTTCCGCGTCTGCAAGCCAGACGACCTCAATCGAGGTGCCAGCGATTTCCGGCTGTGGCGCGTCCTGTGGTGCGACTTCGCCTGCGGCTTGCGGTTTGGGCGAATGCCCGCCGTGATGGGAAGGGCCGGCGGCGTCGTTGAATTCGAAATCATCGCGGAACATGTGCAGCAGGTGTTCTTCAAGTCCCATGACCAGCGGATGGACCCAAGTGTCAAAGATGACATTTGCGCCCTCAACGCCCATCTGGGGTGAATAGCGTGCGGGGAAATCCTGAACATGTACGGGTGCTGAGATGACCGCGCAGGGAATGCCCAAGCGTTTGCCAATATGGCGTTCCATCTGGGTGCCGAGGATCATTTCAGGCTGAAGCGCTTCGATCCGGCTTTCGACTTCGAGGTAGTCATCGGTGATGAGGGCCTCGATACCATAGTCTTTCGCCACAGCACGCAGGGGTCGGGCCATTTCACGGTTATAGCAGCCAAGGCCGACGACCTCGAAACCCATCTCATCGCGTGCGATGCGCGCCGCAGCAATCACATGCGTGCCATCGCCAAAGAGAAACACGCGTTTGCCGGTCAGATACGTGCTGTCCACGGATTTGGAATACCACGGCAGGCGCAGGCGGCTGTCATCAAGATAGGGGTCCAAACCCGTGATTTCCGCAACCTCAGCAATGAAATCACGTGTCGCGCCGACACCAATAGGGACGGTTTTGGTAAAGGGTTGGCCCAGCTCGCGTTCCATCCAGCGCGCGGCGGTTTCCGCCGTTTCGGGATACATCAGAACATTGAAATGCGCGGCACCCATGCGGGTGATGTCGGTTGGTGTGGCACCCATCGGGGCCACGACATTGACGCTGATGCCCATATCGGACAACAGGCTTGTCAGCTCCGTGATGTCGTCACGATGCCGGAACCCAAGAGCGGTCGGGCCAATCAGGTTGCAGGTGATCTGTTTGGTGCGCGCCATTGGCTTGGCCAGTGTCCGCACGATCTGGAAAAATGTTTCATCCGCGCCAAAGTTCTCTTTGCGCTGGTAGCTGGGCAGTTCCAGAGGGATTACGGGGATCGGAATGCCCATGGTTTCGGACATCCCACCCGGATCATCCTGAATGAGTTCCGCCGTGCAGGAGGCCCCGACAATCAACGCCTCCGGTTTGAAACGGTCATAGGCGTCCTGCAGCGTTTGCTTGAACAGATCGGCCGTGTCAGAGCCAAGGTCACGCGCCTGAAAGGTCGTGTAAGTCACCGGCGGGCGGTGATCGCGTCGCTCGATCATCGTGAACAGCAGGTCCGCATAGGTATCGCCCTGCGGCGCATGCAACACGTAGTGCAGCCCTTTCATACCCGTGGCGACGCGCATCGCGCCAACATGGGGAGGGCCTTCATATGTCCAGACCGTCAGTTTCATTCGGCGGCCTCCACTTTAAGCAATCCGGCACGGCGCACCGGGCGCGAAAAGAGCCCGGCAAGATCGCCCGCCTGTTCGTAGAAATGCACAGGGGTGAACACGAGCTCGATGGCCCATTTGGTGGCCAGCCCTTCAGCTTCGAGAGGGTTGGCAAGACCAAGCCCACAGACCGTCAGATCAGGACGCGCCGCGCGGCAGCGATCAAGCTGCAAGTCAACGTCTTGCCCTTCGGAAATCACGGGGCCTTGTGCGAGCATTTCAAGGTCGGACCCGATGATGCCTTTGTGCACGAAAGGCGAGCCGACTTCGATCGCTTCCATGCCGCATTCGCGGGTTAAAAAGCGGGCCAGCGGAATTTCAAGCTGGCTGTCGGGAAAGAAGAAGATTGTCTTGCCGCGCAGTGCTTCAGAGGCTTGCGAAATGGCCTTGCGGGCACGGGCACGAGGGGCGGCTGTCACGCGCTCAAATGTGTCCGCATCGACGCCAAATTCATCGGCAATCACGCGCAGCCAAGCGGTGGTGCCTTCTTCGCCAAAGGGGAAGGGTGCGGGCAAGTGCCGTGCACCGCGCCGTTCAAGCGCGCCATGTGTATCGCCCAGGAAGGGTTGCGTGAGTGCAAAGACGGTGTTTTCGCCAATGCCAAGATCGGTATCGGCGCGCGGGGCTGGCAACACCTTGATCGGGCCAATGCCCATCTGTTCGAGCAGGGAAACGGCTTGTTCTTCGACCACGTCAGGCAAAGCACCCACGAGAAGCAGCTGGCGTGTATCCGTTTTCGGCAGGACCGGCACCATGGAGGCGAGGCAGGCGTCCTCGCCTTGCGTAAAGGTGGTTTCGATGCCGGAGCCGGAGAAGTTCAGAACCCGCACGGAGGGTGCGTATTTCTCTGTCATGCGCTCTGCGGCACGGGACAGGTCCAGTTTGATGACCTCAGAGGGGCAGGACCCGACGAGGAACAATTGTTTGATATCTGTGCGCCGGGCGAGCAGTTGGTCCACGACCTTGTCGAGTTCGGTCTGCGCATCGGCGAGACCCGCCAGATCGGTTTCTTCGAGGATTGCGGTGCCGAAACGCGGTTCGGCGAAAATCATCACGCCTGCGGCGGATTGCAAAAGATGCGCGCAGGTGCGGCTGCCGACAACAAGGAAAAACGCGTCCTGCATTTTGCGGTGCAACCAGATGATTCCGGTCAGCCCGCAAAAGACTTCACGCTGGCCGCGCTGCTTGAGAATCGGTTCGTTGCTGCAACCACCTTGCGTCGGGATGCGGGGAAGTTCTGTCATGCTGCCACCTCTGGCGTCGTGTTGGAAGTTTCGGCGGCCTGCAATCTTGCGGCACGGAGTTTCAGAATAAACTGGACCGCGTTGATCACGTAGGCGGCATAGGCCGTCAGAGCCAAAATCATCAGGTTGGTGGCCGTCATGGCATCACTGAAAAGAGCCCAGATATAGGCCGTGTGAAGCGCGATGACCGCAAAGGAAAACACGTCTTCCCAAAAGAAGGCGGGGGCGAAAAGATATTGACCGAAAACGATTTTTTCCCAGATCGCGCCCGTGACCATGATCAGGTAGAGCACCATTGTCTTGAGGACGATGGACCATGTGGCAAGCGCATAGCCCTCGCCGTTCCAAAGATACCGCAGCACCAGCGCCAAAGAGATCAAAAAGACCAGGAATTGGAACGGAGCAAGCACACCCTGAATCGTCGTCCAGACGGTTTCATCACGCCGGACGCGCTCTTCCGCTGAATAAAGGCCTGTTGGGGCCGATGTCCTGGACGTGTGTCCGTTCATTTTGGGAGTCGCCTTTCCTGCCATCTTTACCGAAACTAGCGGCTTTCGGCGAAAAGTGTCAACTAAAACTTACACCCTAGAAACGCATAGTTTACATTTATCTGTCAGGCCGAAATTGCCCTAAATTCAGCACAAGCCATAAAAACTTGAATTTTTATGCCCAGATTCTTGAGGATTGGCTGTTTTAAGCGGTAAAAACTGTCAATTTGATTTGACATTTTGCTGTCAAGGGTAGACCTTTTATATATATCGACTCTGCGGGGACCTCTGTGCTCGCGCGATTAAAGATGAAGGGTCGTTGGGAAAGAGCCATGTCGACGGATGATCAAGCAGACCCGCGTGGCGTTATGCGCAACCGACCCGACAATGTAGATGTTCTGGCATCTACGGTCATTTCTGTGCTGCGCGATCGCCAAGCTGTGTCCTGCGAAGGGTTGCGCCAGTTCGTGCTGGATCAAACTCTGTCCCGGGTTCTGAGTAAGAAACATTTCGCGCCCGACGTCATTCTTGCGGAGCTGCGTGGCTATCGCCTTTCGGTGGACGCGATAATTGATCTGTATGTCCCCGCGACGGCCCGCCTGCTTGGCGAGCAATGGGTGGATGACAAAATCAGTTTTGCAGATGTGACAATCGGAACGATGCGCCTGCAGGCACTGTTGGCAGATGCCTCGGGGGCCAGCCACGTAGATCACAAGGTGGGTGCAGTGCGGTTGAATGCGCTCGTTGTGATCCCTCAGAATGAACAGCATTTTCTGGGGGCCAGCGTTGTGGCTGCGCAATTGCGCCGCTTGGGCTGTGAAGTCGCCATGTCCTATGACGAAGATCACGGTGCCCTGACGGTGCGGCTGATCAACGACGTTCCCGATCTGATCCTGATCACATGTGGTCGGCGCGAAACCCTGACAAGTGTTGCCAATACAATACAGATCATCCGGAAAGCTGTCGGAAGCGATCCGATGCTTGCAGTCGGGGGGGCATGTCAGGTCAATAAAAAACGCGTGAAGGAACTAACGGGTGCTGATATCGTGACAAGCGTTGCCGAAGAAGCCGTGGCGCATTGCCTGAAACACGTCAACTCAACAAGCACGTCATGACAACCGGCGGAAATACATTCTGGTCCAGTGGCTCTGTTCCTTTGATTGAGCCCGAGTTTCTGAGCAGCATCATCGCGGCTGCGTCAGATATTGCATTGGTTGTTTCAGCCGAAGGTATCATTCTTTCCGTCGTCGTAAATTCGCACAGTGAGTCCTTTGGGAACCTTCGGCATTGGGAAGATCGTCCCGTTTCCGAATTTCTGACACGGGAATCGATTCCGAAATTCGAAAGAGCCCATGCGGCCTATCTTTTGGGAGAGGTCCCGAAAAAGCAGCTGGAATTGAACCATAGCGACAATGCCGTGTGGCAATACCCGGTGCGCTATACGTTCCATCGGTTCGGGCATGAAAACGCGGCACTGCTTTTGGGTCGGGATTTGCGCCCGATCGCCGAAACGCAGCAGCAGTTGGTTCAGGCGCAGATTGCGCTTGAACAGGGCTATGAGGCGCGGCGTGAATTTGATGCGCGCTACCGGGTTTTGCTGGCCAACACCAAACAGGCCGTGGTCTTTGTTTCTGTGCAGAGCGGGCGTGTTGAGGACGCAAACGAAGCTGCCGCCGCCCTGTTGGGTCTGAATGCAGATGCGTTGCGTTCCAGCAGTTTTGCACAGCATTTCATGGATCGCTCGAACGTTGAGCTGACCGAAAGCCTGATGAATGCAACGCTGGCCGAAGAAGAAGGTCAGGTGACATTGACCGCAACACGGACGCAAGCTTCCGTGATCGCGCATCCGGTTGTTTTCCGGGCTGGCGGGCAACGTATCCTGATGTGCCGTCTGGAGACAGCGGCGAGCAAGGCCGCAACGCCGGATGCCGCAGCAGACCATGCCTTGGCGATGTTCCGCGCTGGCAGTGACGCGATGCTGTTCATGGGCCCCAAAGGTGTCATCATCTCGGTGAACGAGAGTTTCCTTGACCTTGTTGGTGCCGCGCATCTGTCGGATGTCGTCGGTCGCAGCTTTGGTGATTTCCTCGGGCGCGGGCAGATTGATCTGGCGGTTCTGACAGAGCAGCCGCAGCGGTCGGGTCATATGCGCATCTATGCCACCAAACTGGTGAACGATCTGGGTACGCGTCTGGCGGTCGAGATCTCCGCCACGCATCTGGCGGATGCGGATGTGGCGGCCATTGGCTGCATGATCCGCGATGTCAGCCGGACGGAAACTGCACGGGGTGGCAGCAGCGGGCATATGTCGAACACGGCACCAGCAGAGCCTGCTCGTAACGTGATGGATCTTGTCGGCTCGGCAGCCCTCAAAGATATTGTAGCGGAGACAACCGATGTTGTCGAAAAGATGTGCATCGAAACCGCGGTCGAGTTGACCAACAACAACCGCGTCGCCGCGGCAGAGATGTTGGGCCTGTCGCGCCAAAGCCTCTATGTGAAACTGCGTAAGTACGGGCTGCTTAATAAAAACGGCTGATCTTACGCTATCCTGCCTCTTGCACCGACTCAAAGTGTAAGGCATAGTTTACACATGGCTGTAACTGAAAACATACATACCCGAAGATTCCCCGAGCCCGCAGCCGCGTTAAGGTTGATCAAACCGATCACATGGTTTCCGCCGATGTGGGCCTATCTTTGCGGTGTTGTCTCGTCCGGTGTGTCGCCCGTTGGAAACTGGACGCTGGTCTTATTGGGTGTCGTTCTGGCCGGTCCCATCGTCTGCGGGATGAGTCAGGCCGCCAATGATTGGTGCGACCGCCATGTGGATGCCATCAACGAACCCCACAGGCCGATCCCGTCGGGCCGCATCCCGGGCCGTTGGGGTCTGTGGATCGCACTGGCCATGTCGGTTTTGTCGCTTGGTGTTGGCTGGCAACTGGGCCCTTGGGGGTTCGGTGCGACAGTCATTGGTGTGCTGGCTGCATGGGCTTATTCGGCGGAACCGGTCCGTCTCAAGCGGTCCGGCTGGTGGGGTCCGGGGCTGGTCGGCCTGAGTTATGAGACACTGCCATGGTTTACAGGCGCTGCCGTGTTGAGTGCGGGCGCACCGAGCCTCCCCGTCATCGTGATTGCCGTCCTTTATGGTATCGGCGCGCATGGCATTATGACATTGAATGACTTCAAGGCGCTGGAAGGCGACAGGCAGATGGGTGTCAATTCCCTGCCCGTCACCTTGGGTCCGCACCGCGCAGCGCAGGTTGCCTGCGCCGTCATGTCCGCGCCCCAGGTTGTCGTTGTCTTCCTGCTGTTTTCGTGGGGCAAGCCGCTGCACGCTGCCGGTGTCTGCGCCGTGCTGTTTGTGCAGTTCTGGGCCATGACAATCATGTTCAAAGATCCAAAGGCCAAGGCGCCATGGTATAACGGTACCGGCGTGTTGCTCTATATCAGCGGCATGATGATTGCAGCCTTTGCGCTAAGGGGGCTCGCCTGATGCTCAGTTGGTTTGGGATTATGCGGCTGGGCCTCGTGCAGATGTCGCTGGGCGCGATTGTGGTGTTGACCACGGCGACCATGAACCGGGTCATGGTGGTTGAATTGGCGATGCCTGCGATCCTGCCGGGGCTATTGGTTTCTCTCTATTATGGCACACAGTTTTTGCGTCCGCGCTTTGGCCACAGTGCGGATCAGGGCGGTCAACGCACGCCCTGGATCATCGGTGGTGTGGCTTTGCTGGCCGCAGGCGCGATTGGTGCTGCGCTTTCCGTCGGGTTGATGGAAAAGGCCGCATGGGTCGGTATTGCCACCGCTATTCCATCGTTCCTACTGATCGGCCTTGGCATCGGGGCCGCGGGTACGAACCTGCTGGCGCTCTTGTCCACGCGTGTGAGTGCCGAGCGGCAGGCACCGGCAGGCAGCCTTGTCTGGATCATGATGATCTTCGGGCTTGCGGTGACCGGGATCACTGCGGGGCAACTTCTTGATCCCTATTCTCATGGACGCCTTGTTGCGGTGACGCTGGGTGTGTCGGCTGTCGCCCTGACGCTGACCTGCCTTGGCATATGGGGTCAGGAGCGCGGCGAAAAGCGCGTCGTTGAAAAGCGGAACGAAGATTTCCGCGCCATTCTGCGCGAGCTTTGGGTTGACCCGCGGGTGCGTATTTTCACGATCTTCGTCTTTGCCTCGATGCTGGCTTATAATCTGCAGGATCTGATCCTCGAACCCTTCGCGGGCCATGTCTTTGGCCTGACGGTTGGGGAAAGCACCAAACTGGGGGGCATGCACCACGGTGGTGCCCTGATGGGTATGATCGCGGTTTTGCTGGGCGGTACCGTCCTGTCACGTTGGTTTATTGTGCCCACCCGTGTGTGGGTCGTCGGCGGATGCCTGTTGTCAGGCGTCTCGCTGGTCGGGCTGGCCTATGGGGGTCTGCACGCGGCAACCTGGCCGATTGGGTTGAACATCTTTGTGCTGGGTCTGGCGAATGGCTCGTTTGCTGTTGCCGCAATCGGCGCGATGATGGGGCTTGCCCGCGAGGGCGGTGACGGGCGCGAAGGCTTGCGGATGGGGCTTTTTGGGGCCGCGCAGGCAATCGCCTTTGGCCTTGGTTCCTTTGCAGGGACGGCGATGGTTGATGTGATGCGCTGGATTACGCCTCAGGATGCGATCGCCTACGGCAGTGTCTTTGCCATTGAAGGACTTGTTTTCTTGGTCGCAGCGGTGCTCGCCCTGCGGCTGACTTCACCTAATGCGGACGCAAGCGCGCGCACCGCCATGATGCCGGGAGAATAAACGGATGTATGATGTTGTTGTGATAGGCGGGGGTCCGTCAGGGGCGACTGCCGCGCTTGACCTGGTTCAATCCGGACATAAGGTTGCGCTTTTGGACCGCGAAGGGCGGATCAAACCCTGTGGTGGCGCGATCCCACCGCGACTGATGCAGGATTTCCATATCGGTGATGATCAGCTGCTGGCCAAGGTGAACACCGCGCGAATGATTTCGCCCACGGGGCGCAAAGTGGATATCCCGATTGAAAACGGCTTTGTCGGGATGGTGGATCGCAAGGATTTTGACCCGTTCCTGCGCAAACGCGCGGCGGATGCGGGGGCTGAATACTTCACCGGCACCTTCGTGCGGATCGAACGGCCCGAGGGCACGCCGGTCGTGATCTACCGCGACAAGGCCACGCAGGAAGAACGCGCACTGCCCTGCAAGCTGGTCATCGGTGCGGATGGCGCAAAATCACGCGTCGGGCTGGCCGAGGTCAAGGATGCGGACAAGGTGCCGCTGGTGTTTGCCTATCACGAGATTATCAAAGCGCCGCCAAAATCCGCGATCTATGACCCTGAACGCTGCGACGTGATTTATGACGGCGCGATTTCGCCGGATTTCTATGGCTGGGTTTTCCCCCATGGCAACAGCGCAAGTGTCGGCATGGGCACGGAACTCTCATCCGTGAACCTCAAAGAGGCTACCGCTGCATTGCGTAAATCGGCGGGGCTGACCGACTGCGAAACGATCCGCAAAGAGGGGGCCCCGATCCCCCTGCGTCCGCTTGACCGCTGGGACAATGGCAAGGACGTGCTGTTGGCCGGGGACGCCGCCGGCGTCGTGGCCCCCAGTTCCGGCGAAGGCATCTATTATGCGATGGTTGGGGGACGCGTGGCCGCAACCGCTTGCGCCGCCACGCTGGCATCCGATCGTGTCAAAGATTTGCGGCTGGCGCGCCAGTTGTTCATGAAAGAACACAAGATGGTCTTTCGGGTGCTTGGTTCCATGCAGAACGCATATTACCGCAGCGACGAACGCCGCGAGCGTTTCGTGTCGCTGTGCCATGATGTGGATGTCCAGCGCCTCACGTTCGAAGCCTATATGAACAAGAAACTGGTGCGTGCGCGGCCCATGGCCCACCTGAAGATCGGTATCAAAAACCTTGCACACCTGACAGGGCTTGTGGCAACGACACGCGTATGACGATCATGATCCCGGCCTGGGTAAATGGCACACTGACACCTGTTGAAAAGCTGGAGGCCCATGTAAAAGGGCTTCGGCACAAGGCTGTGTCGGTTTTTGTCGTCAAAGGGGACGCGGTGTTGATGCAACAGCGGGCGTTGTGCAAATACCATACACCGGGTCTGTGGACGAACACATGTTGCACGCATCCTGAATGGGATGAGGCCCCCGAAGTCTGTGCTGTGCGCCGTCTGGATGAAGAGCTTGGCGTACGCGGGTTGAACCCGCAGCACCGTCATCATCTCGAGTATCGCGCGGATGTAGGCGGCGGGTTGATTGAGCACGAAGTCGTGGATGTCTATGTCGCTGACGCTGATGAAACCCTCGCCGTGTTGCCGAACCCGGATGAGGTTATGGCGGTCGAATGGGTGCGTTTTGATGATCTGGTGGAGCAAGTTGCGCAACACCCCGACAGATATACGCCATGGCTGCGTATCTACCTGAGGGATCACGCGGCGACGATTTTCGGGGAACTCGCCCTGCTGTAACCAGCAGCGATAAGCGCGTCTTTTTGATCAGATCTGTTCGACGGCGTAATCTGGTATTGCTGCGGATATCGGTCGCGAAAGTGCGCTTGGTCATTTTCTCGGCTTTGGCCGGCGCGTTTTTGGGCATTAGCAGCTATACCGAGGCGTTTTCTGTTCCACGATATGATGATCGCGGCCAGCAGGTTTAACCTGACCATTTGACAGTTCTGGCCTGCGGTGATGCGTTCTCGGACGTCACCCCGACGTCTAATCCGCAGCGCGTTTTCTCAGACCGATTTGGGCACGGCGCTGTAAGTCAACGGCGTGCAGCCATTCGATGATGAACAAGGTTCGCTTCATGCGTCGGATGTCCGGTAAGGCTACGGCCAGTTCGTGCTGGCGTGGGTATGAAGCGAACTTTCGTATAAGTTGGTTCGGCGGCATGACACCCGCCGCCATGGTGGCAACGGCGCTCAGAAAGCCGCAGATACCATCAAGGATAATCTGGACACCGTAGACCGTGCGCAGGTGTTTATCGTTCATTAGCCGAACCGTGAAATTTCTCCTCGACCTTGATTGCCGCATATCCGCGCGAAATCTGTCCCGTGCTCTCGAGCCTGGCGAGCACCTTTGCGGCCGCGCCCCGGGACAAACCGCAAATCTCGGCGAATTTTCCCTGGGTGACGGGCAAATCGCATGGAAGGGATTGACGACCGACCAACCGGTCCAAGGTCGCCACACATCTTTCAGTCGGAGACCGCAAGAGGTTATCCCGCGCGATGCGGGTCGCCAGCATCGCATTTTGCGCCGCCAGAACCGCAACGCTCCGCCAAAGGATCGGCTGCTCCTGCGCAATGCGTTCGATTGACCGTCTGTTGATCAGCACGACACGGGCGTCAACGAGTGCTGAACTGCCAAGAAAACGCGGTGTGTCGATCAGGACTGACGCAACGCCGAACCAATCACCCGGCCAGAACACATGGCCGATGACGTCATGTCGTTCTTGGTCGTCAGTATGCAGCGCGAGAACGCCCCGGTTAACACCGATGAGGCAATGCGCCGTATCACCAATTTCACTGAACCGCTGTCCGGCCTTCAACTCAAGGGTTTGGGCTGAGCTTTCCAAGGTCTTCACCACAGTCGCGGGAAGGGTGCGCAGCCATAGACCGCCGCCAAACGCGCCAGCCTGAATATCTTGTTGTAATGCCATGGTTTGTACATACGATGACAATGACGTGAGCGAAAGAGACTATCATGTCAGTACCGTGATCCAGTAGGCTGCGCCGGTTGAAGTTGCCGCACCAGAAGTTTGTCGCCTCGCACCATCCGGATCACCAACAATGGCGGTTGCGTGATGAAGGCCTGTATGCGTTTGAATTTGATCTTTGCAACGGTGGCAGCGGCACCTGCCTTTGCACAGTCGGGCGGACAGGATCTGGCATCGGCGGCCAACGATCCGACGGCGTCGCTGATGTCTTTCCAACTGCAGGACTTTTACGTTTCCGACTTTCACAACCAGAGCAACGCCACGCAGAACACTCTCCAGTTTCGGGCGGCGATCCCGTTCATCCTCGGGTCGACGAACAACATCGCGCGGCTCACGCTGCCCTATATGACAGATACGCCAACAGGCCAAAGCGGTCTATCTGATGCGACATTGTTCAATCTGACCGTCTTCGACCAACCATGGGGGCGGTGGGGCGTCGGTGCGGTCGCACTGCTGCCGACTGGCAAAGAGGGGCTGAGCGCCGAGAAATGGGGGCTTGGTCCCGCAGTCGGTTTCACGGCGAGTCCAGCCTGGGGGCTTTGGGGGATCTTCAACCAGAACCTCTTGACGGTCGCCGGCGATGACGACCGCCCGGACGTGAACCTGTCAACCATCCAACCGATTATGAACGTACCGATGGGTCAGGGGTGGTCCGCCGGGTTCTCGGATATGACCTTCGTCTACGACTGGGATGCAAATAAATTCACGTCCCTTCCCTTGGGGGTAAAGCTGTCAAAGCTCACCCACCCCGGTGCGGGTCGCGTGCCGGTACAGTATCAGTTCAGCTATGAACGCAACTTCTATGACGATGGGGTAGCGCCGCGCGACACCGTCGGCGTCACCGTAAAATTCCTTTTTCCAACAGGAGGCTGACTTGCGCCTATTCCTCATTTCCATCGTTGCAGCGGGCCTCGCCTGCTCTCAGGCCCTCGCTCAGGGCATTCCCGGTCCCGCTTCGGCTTTGAGCCGCGCCGAGGCGCGTGCCGCCAACCGCCAACCCGCGATCCCGCGCGCCGGGCAAGAGCAGGCGGCGGTCGAAAAACTCGCGGCTTTTGAGGCGCGGGTCGGCCAGAAACCCAATATCCTGATCTTCATCGTCGATGACATGGGCTACGGCGATCCGGGCGCGTTCGGCGGCGGCGAGATGATCGGCGCAGCAACGCCAGAGATGGATGCGCTTGCCGCTGAGGGGCTTAAGCTGACGTCTACCTACGCACAATACACCTGCACGCCGACGCGTGCGTCTGTCTATACCGGTCGCCTGCCTGCCCGCACCGGTTTGATCCGACCGATCCTTGCCGGTGACCAGATCAGCGTGAACCCGTGGGAGGGTGAGTTAACGGTCGCGGGGCTCCTCTCGGATGCGGGCTATCACACGATGCTTGTGGGCAAATGGCATATCGGTGAAACCGAGGGCATGCGTCCGCATGATGTCGGCTTTGACGAGTTCTATGGCTTCTACAAGGCGCAGAAAGAATATACGCAAGCCTATGACGAACGGCGCTTCCCGGACCTTGTGCTCGATCAGGACAAGTTTGACCGATACCAGTCCATAGGATCGAACAACGATCTGATCTACGGGCTGGCGGACGGCACGACCGAAACCATCGAAACCATTACCTCGCCCGCGCAGATGGCCGAGGGTGACACGCGGCTGAAAGACTACACCGTTCAGCGCATTCGCGCGTTGGCCGAGGGTGGCCAGCCCTTCTACATCAGCCATTCCTTCATGAAGGTACATGCTGATAACTTTCCGTCCGAGGCGTTCAAAGGCGCCAGCGCCTCGAAATTTCCCTATCGTGACAATATGGTCGAGGTAGACAGCCACATCGGCGAAATCGTGGACGCCCTTGAAGAGGTCGGCGCGCTCGACAATACGTTCATCTTTGTCACCTCCGACAACGGACCCCAAATGGATAGCTGGCCGGACAGTGGCTATACGCCGTTCCGGGGTGCCAAGGGTACGACCTGGGAAGGCGGGGTGCGCGTTCCGGGCATCGCCTATTGGCGCGGTATGATCGCGCCGGGCCGGGTGTCGGACGGGCTTTTCGATCTGATGGACCTTTTCGACACGTCGCTGGCGCTGGCGGGTGTCGATGCGAACGGGCTGCCGACAGACCGCTACTGGGACGGGGTCGATCAAAGCTCCTTTCTTCTGGTTGATGATGGCGAAAGCAGGCGCGAACATGTTTACAATTGGCTTGGCGCGACCCTCGCTGCGATGCGGATGCGTGAATACAAGGCCCATTTGCATGTGGCACTGGCGCAAGAGAAATTTCTCTGGATCGACATGGCAACGGTCGTGCCCACTGGCCTCGCGCCCTGGCTCTTTAACCTCTACGTGGACCCGAAAGAGGAATACCCCGTCGGCCACCGCATGAATGCATGGACTGCCTCGCTCGGCGCCGAAATGAAGGCCCATGCCGCTACCTTCCGCCTGTTCCCGCCCAAAGATCTCGGGCTTTGAAGTTCGACGAGACAAGGACGCTGCCGTGACACGAACAAGATTTGTAATCGCCGCTGTTATGCTTGCTCTTCTCGGTCTGCCGCCCATCGTGAGCGCCGATGATCGCACATTGCCGCTGCCGGATTTGTCAGGCTTGCAGGGGGAAGAAGCCCAAGCCTTCTACCTTGCGCTTGATGCCGTCATCTGGGGCTACCCGGTGGTCTTTTTCGAAGATCTTATGCGGGGGCGCGCGGCCCCGGATGCTGAGGAGAAAACCGGCAACCCGGGATCACAGGTGAATGAACTGGCCCGCGTGCGGCAGTTGCGCGGCCCCGAATATACGCAGATTGCCACCCCCAATAACGACACGCTTTACATCCAATCCTTCATGGACCTCAGCAATGAACCCATGGTGCTGAGCGTGCCGGACGTTGAAGATGATCGCTATTATGCAATCCAGCTTTGGGATCCAAACGGCGATACCTTTGACTATGTGGGCACACTGACGACGGGGACCGACGCGGGGGCTTATGCGCTTGTGGGTCCGAACTGGACGGGCACGCTGCCTGACGGTCTGCCACGGATCGACAGCCCCTATGACAATGCGGTGTATTGGGGGCGCATTGGTGTGAAAGGTCCGGGCGATGTGGCCCGCGCCAATGAGATACAGGACGGGATGTGGATCACCCCATTGAGCGCCTATCCCTCTGATACCGAGGTGCCCGTTAACACGGCGTTTTCGCAGTCGCGTGTCGCCTATGCCCCGCCCACGGATTTGCCGGATCGTCTGCTCTTTTACGACAAGTTGGCCCATGCACTGCAATTCACGCCGCCCAAGCCGCAGCAAGATGCCGTCTTCGCTGACAGTCTGGCACAGATAGGTTTCACCGATGGCAACACCCGCTTTGACCCGACGATGTTGTTGGACGCGGAACGGTCGGGCCTTGCAAAAGCCTATCTCTTTGCCAATCATCTGATGGATGTGAACGCAGCCACAACGGGCGAAGAGATCAATGGCTGGCGTTGGAGCCGGACGTCGGGGATCATGGGCACCGATTACCTGTTCCGGGCGACCTGGGCCAAATGGTTCACCGGCGGCAATCGGCCCGACGAAGCGATTTACATGGACGGTCGCACAGACACGGACGGGGCCGCGTTTGACGGGGCGAACAGCTACACCCTCCGGTTTGAAGGAGACGCCTTGCCCGGGGTGTCCGCCTTCTGGTCTTTGTCCATGTACGACGCGGGCAATGGCGCGTTTGTGGCCAACCCCACCAACCGCTATTCCATCGGCACCTACACACCGGGGTTGGTTTACGGCGATGACGGCTCCCTTACCATCACCATTCAAAACACCGCGCCGGAAGGGGATAGCGCCACATCCAACTGGTTGCCGGCGCCGGAGGGCGGATTTTACATGAACCTGCGTCTCTATGGCCCGGATGACGGTCTGGCAACTGGAACATGGGCGCCGCCCGCCGTGGAGAGGTCCAACCCGTGACGTATGATAATCCTACACAATGCCGCCACAGCCTGACAGGCAGGATGCCCAGCGTCATGCGTAAACCTGCCATCGCTGCGATCATGGCGGCGGGCGTCGTGGGCGGTGGATCGCCCGCTTTCGCTGGCGAGGGCGGCGGCAGCCACTACGTTCCCGGCACACAAGGCGAGTTCCTGCTTGGCGTCTTCGGACCGGCGGGCGTCTACCTGCGCAACGACACATGGTTCTACGACTACGATGTCGGGGCCCATGTGCGAAACGGTCTCGCGGTAGGATCTGCCAATCAGCAGGCATGGCTCAACACGACCCGGCTGTCATGGCTGACCGATACCGAAGTTTTCGGCGCGCGTTATGGGGGGTCTGTTGTTCTGACCTATGTGCTCGACGCGGATATTTCCGGGCAGGTCGTGACGGACCCCGGCGGCTTTACCCGCGGCAGGTCCATCTCCGGCTTTGCCGATCTCTACGTCGCGCCGGTCCTTTTGAACTGGTCGCAGGACAAGCATCATTTCACGTTCAAGCTTGGTGCCTACGCGCCGACTGGCAGCTTTGACCCGGACAAGGCGCTGAACACCAGTCGCAACTACTGGACGGCCGAAATCGGCGGCGCTTATAGCTGGTTCAATCCTCAATCCGGGTTCGAAGTCTCCGCGAATTTCGGGTATCTTCATAACTGGGAAAACCCGGATACAGATTATAGAACAGGTGAAGAAGTTCACCTCGACTGGACCGTCGCACAACATGTCTCCAAGAGCTTCACCGCTGGCATCAGTGGATACTTCTACGCCCAAGTCGAAGCCGACGAGGGCAACGTGGTCGGCCCCTTGGACGCCTCAGACATCAAAGCCTGGAGCTACGGCCTCGGTCCGGTAGCGCAATGGAATGTGCCCGTCGGAGGCACTTCTATCGGAGTCACCGCCAAGGCGCTCTTTGATATCGACGCCAAGGACCGGCTGTCCGGCAATCTCTACATGTTGTCCCTTTCCTATGCTTTCTGATCAAAGGACCACCCGATGTCTCATCTAACCTCGGTTCCCACGCTTTTCTCGGCCATCGCCGCAACGGTCCTTGCCGTCTCCGTCCAAGCGCAGGAGGCAGGCACCCAGAACGACGGCTCGGTCTTGCCGTTCCCGGAACAACCCATGGCAGGCACAACCGCCCGACGTCTTCAGGACAGCACGATGCAATGGCCCGACCCTGTAGAGCGTCTGCCAGAGAACGCACCGAACATCCTGATCGTCATGCTGGACGACGTGGGCTTTGGCATCCCTTCGACCTTCGGGGGAGCGGTGAGCACGCCGACGCTTGACGCGCTTGCCGCTGAAGGCATCTCGTTCACCAAGTTTCACACGTCCTCAATCTGTTCGCCCACCCGTGCCGCTCTGCTCACGGGGCGCAACCACACGCGTGTCGGCTCCGGTACCATCGCAGAGCGTGCGGTGGCCTTTGACGGCTATACCGGCGTCATCCCCAAGGAGGCGGCGACCATCGCCGAGGTTTTGAAGGAATACGGCTACCACACCTCCGCCTTCGGTAAGTGGCACAACACGCCCGCGATCGAGACGACGGCGATCGGGCCAAAGGACCGCTGGCCGACCGGATATGGGTTCGAATATTTCTATGGGTTTCTTGGTGGCGAAACCTCGCAATGGGAGCCAAGGCTGACGCGAAACCTCGATGCGGTCGAACCGCCCGTGGGCGACCCCGACTATCACCTGACCGAGGACCTCGTGGACGACGCGCTGCGCTGGCTAGACGATTACCGCGCCTTCGATCCGGATAAGCCTTTCTTCATGTACTGGGCACCGGGCGGCGTGCATGGCCCGCACCACATCTTCCCCGAATGGGCTGACAAATATGACGGCCAGTTTGACGACGGCTGGGACGCCTACCGCGAAACCACGTTCCAGCGGCAACTGGAGATGGGTGTGATCCCCGAGGGCACGCAACTGACCCCGCGCGACAAGACGCTGGAAGGCTGGAACGATATCCCTGCGGATCAACACGACTTCCAGACGCGGTTGATGGAGATCTTCGCCGGTTTCGTTGAGCATACTGATACGCAGGCCGGTCGGCTGATCGACGGGTTGGATGGCCGGGGCCTGCGCGACAATACCCTGATCTTCTACATTTTCGGTGACAACGGATCCTCCGCCGAAGGTCAGCGCGGCTCGATCAGTGAACTTCTGGCGCAGAACAACGTTCCCAACACGATCGAACAGCAACTAGAGGCGCTCGATCAGATCGGCGGGATCGAGGAGCTGGGCGGCCCGCGCACCGACAACATGTACCATGCGGGCTGGGCCTGGGCGGGGAGCACGCCGTTCAAGGGCACCAAGTTGATGGGCGCCTATTTTGGCGGCACACGCAATCCGATGGTCGTCAACTGGCCGGGCCGGGTCGTTCATGATGGCGAAATGCGCACCCAGTTTCACCATGTCGTCGACATCGCCCCGACGGTCTACGAGTTGCTCGACATCCCGCATCCCGACGTCGTCAATGGCTTCTCCCAGATGCCCATGGACGGCGTCAGCCTCGCGTATACTTTCACGGATGCAAAGGCCGCGCCGCAGAAGTCCGAACAGTTCTTTGACAACAACGGCAGCCGCGGGATTTATCTGGACGGCTGGTTCGCGGGCACCTTCGGGCCTTTCACGCCATGGGACAGCGCAGGTTCGGCTGCCGGGATCGCTGATTGGGATTCCGACAACGACGTTTGGGAACTTTACAACCTGACGGAGGATTTCAGTCAGGCCAATGATCTGGCGGCGGATATGCCGGACAAGCTGGCCGAGCTGCAAGCCCGGTTTCTGGAGGTGGCGGAGGACAACAAGGACTTTCCCATCGGGGCGGGCAACTGGCTGCGCATCCATCCCGAGGATCGGATCACCTCGGCCTATGACAGCTGGACCTTCGGACCCGAGACCAAGCGGATGCCCGAGTTCGCAGCACCGGGCATCGGTCGTCAGTCGACCCGCGTGATCATCGATGCCGAGTTCGGCGAGGCCGCGAACGGCGTGCTCTACGCAGTCGGCGGCGCTGGCGGCGGCCTGTCCGTCTATGTCGAGGATGGTGTGCTGACTTATGAGTACAACATGCTCATCATCGAAAACACGCAGGTAAAGACCGATCCGATTCCGGCAGGTCGGCACAAGATCATTATCGACACGACAATCGCGAAACCCGCAGCGGCGGCGGATGTACTCATCAAGATCAATGGCGAAGAGGCGGCCACGGTTCAGGTGCCACGCACCGTGCCGGCAGCCTTCACCGCGACCGAGAGTTTCGATGTCGGTCGCGACCTCGGTTCGCCCGTGTCTTTGAGCTATGAAGAAAGCCGTCCCTTCGCCTTCGATGGCACTATTCACAACGTGCAGATGACACAGGGAGCCGCATTGGACGATTGATGAAAAGTCCGATAATCCAACGTGAATGGAACGATGGAGGTCGAACGCCGGGTCGGCATTGGGATGCGCGCTCGCAAGACTTCTATGTCTATCGCTCTTCTGGTTAGCTGGACGGTCGCCAAGGTCACGTTTGCGACGGAATTGATCCTAATGGAGCGTGGCACTTTTCAGATGGGATCAGACCGGCAGTACCGTGAAGAACTCCCTGTAGCAGAGGTGGCCGTCGACCCTTTCATGATCGGTCGTATCGAAGTCACCAGCCCGGTTCAGAGCTTTCGTTGAAGTAACGGGCTATGTGACCACAGTCGAAAGGGCCTTGCGCGCCGATCCCAACGGATGGTGGCGGTGGTTTATCGGTGCGAATTGGCGCGCGCCGGAGGGTCCGGGAAACTTGACGCCCACATTCCTTCGGCTCCCGTTCGCCTTCAGACGCAACGGTTGCATTAACTGAGTTTCCTGGCCGTTGCGAGCCTTCGAAAGCTACGTTTCGGTCGTCAGGCCCGTCTCCAAAATCCACCTCTTCGATCACCTTTGCGTGGCTATTGGCTTTGTCAGAAATAACCGTCACGGGCTTTTAGTAGCGGACGGCATCACTTGTCTGGCGCATAAAGGCCCTTGCAGCACTTCGGGCTGTCAGCCGGAATCAATCATTTGAGCAAGATGATCGACAGCCCGCCCAAGGTAGCACCATCTGCTGTTTGCTCGGATATATGTTTTTATCCATATGCCACGGAAGATCGCGCGCATGGCGGCATGACTGCGGGTATCTGCAGAACCAGCATACGGCCAGCAGGATCACACCCTTCGGAAAGCAGCGCTGCTTGAACATGTCTCAATGGGACATGACCTAAACCACATGCCGTCGCATACTCAATATAACAGTGCCTCTTCAGTCCTGTTGCCCAAGATCTTCCACCGGTTGCGGACGATGACAACGCCGTCATCCGCGCTTTCCGTCACGCTGTTCACGCCCGCATCCGTGCGTGGTCGGGATCATAGGGTGATGGGGTGATGACCTCGGCTGCGACCAGTTCACCGCAGAGGTCCAGTTGCATGACGCGGCCAATCTCGGCCATGTCCGGCATGACAAAGGCATAGGCCAGATTCAGGCCCACGCGATAGCCCCAATCACCCGAGGTAATGGTGCCGACAACCGTATCGCCCTGCATCAAAGACGCGCCGCCATGGGCTGGTGTCGTCGTGCTGCCGATCTTTAGGGTCACAAGTTTGCGGGTGGGTCCGTGTGCCATGCGCTTTTGCAAAGCCTCCTGACCGATGAACGGGCCCTTTTCTGGTTTCACGAACCTGTCCAGCGCCGTCTCAAACGGATCGAATTCGGTAAGAAGGTCCGCTTTCCAATGCATGAAACCCTTTTCCATCCGCATCGAGTCGACCGCACGTGTGCCAAAGAGCGTGAGGCCATGCGGCTGTCCCGCTGCGCGCAGCGCAAGATAGACGGCGTAGAGCGACGCGTTCGGCACGTGGATTTCATAGGCAAGCTCGCCCGAGAAACTGACGCCCAAAACGGTGACCGGAGAGAACCCGATGAAAGCTTCGCGCACCGACAACCATGGAAAGGCGGCTTTGGACCAATCGCCGCGCGCGCAGGCTGACAGCACGTCACGCGCTTTGGGACCTGCCAGCACAAGGATCGTTTGATCGTTGGTCAGACTGCTGATTTGCACGTCTTCGTCGGCACCCAAATGCGCGGTCAGCCAATCCATGTCGTGATATTCAGATGCCGCCGCCGACCCGTACCAAGTCCGCGCAGGCCCCCGGTCAGAGGCGGGGATATTGGCAACAGTCGCCTCACCCTTGATCTTGCCGTGGTGGTTCAGCAGATAGCCAAGGCCGACCCGGCCATCCTTTTTGGTGACTGCACCGCAAAACATCCGATCCAAAAAGCGGTGTCGGTCCGCACCGGTGATCTCGAAACGGTTAAAACCATTGACCTCACACAGGCCGACATTTTCCTGCACATTGCGGACTTCTTCACCGATGACGTCGAAGGCTTCGTCAAAATTGAAGCTGAGGGTCGGGTGGAAGTCCGGCGACGGCTTGATGTAGTCGACCCGCTCCCAGCCATTCACAACCGTGAACTCTGCTCCTTCCGCCGCCATGATCGGCGTCAGCGGCGTCGTTTTGGCATTGCGACCGGCAGGGCGATGCTCATGCGGGAAGTGAAAGCGGAATTCGTTCTGATAGTCCTCAATGGCCTTCAATGCCGTCAGTTCGACATTGGTATGTCCGGTAAAGCGGCGCGGGTCGATGACCCATGTGTCGTATTGCGCTTCGCCATGCACGATCTGTTGCGCGAGCAGCCAACCATGGCCGCCCCCTTCGCCCACACCCGCGCGCAAGCCGATGATACAGTAGGCATTACGCTTGCCGGGGATTGGACCGACCAACGGCGCGCCGTCGATGGTATAGGTGATCGGGCCGTTCACGACGCGTTTGATGCCAACTTCAGCCAAGGCAGGCATCCGTTCAAACGCACCCTCAAGGACGTCCATCACGCGGTCAAGGTCGTCAGGGCACAGATCATTGGCAAAGCTCGGGCTGATGCCATCCATACCCCATGTTTTACAGTCCTGTTCATAGAAACCTACCAAGAGGCCGTTCTTTTCCTGCCGCGAATAATAGTCAGAGATCGGGCAACGCAGCAGCGGCATGCGGTGGCCGGCCTCTGCGATGGCCGGGATGTCTTCGGTGACGAAATACTGATGTTCCATGGAGGCGACGGGGTGATGCACACCCATCATGCCGCCAACTTCATTCACGCGGTAGCCGCAGGCGTTCACGACGATATCAGCATCAATGCTGCCCTTGTCCGTCTCAACCGTCCACGTGTCATCTTTGTGCTGCGTCAGCGCGGTGACATTCGTATGGCGATAGACTTCTGCACCGGCTTTGCGCGCGTGAAAGGCCAGCGCCTGGCACAGCTGCGCGGGATCAATGTCACCGTCTTCGCCATCCCACAGACCGCCCAACAGGTTGTCCGTTGAAATAAGCGGATGGCGGCGGGCGCATTCCTCAGCATCGATCACTTCAAAGGTCGTGCCCATGCCCTTCGCCATTGAGGCAAAATGACGGTAGGCCTGCATTTGTTCGGGTGTATTGGCCAGCCGGATGCCGCCGTCGCCGTGGTGATAGCCAACGGGATACTCAGGATCGTCGCGCAGTTTCTTATACAACTGGATGGAGTGGGTTTTGAGCCCCACCATCGTCTGGTTCATGCCGAAGTTTGTCACCTGCGCCGCTGAATGCCATGTAGTGCCCGAGGTCAGCTCATCGCGTTCGATCAGAACGACGTCGGACCAGCCCTCTTTGGTCAGATGATACAGTGTTGAGCATCCGGCGATTCCGCCACCGATGACCACAACCTTCGTGCGTGATTTCATGTCTGTCCCCTGAGATTTAATGCGATGGAACAGAGCAATAATTTCCGTCCTGATACAAGATTCGGGCATCTAATCTCATAAAATAGGAAATCAATTTCGATTAATCCGAATTTATGACAGTTCTGTTGCGGCAAACATCGCAACAGGGTGTTCTACTGAAACAGGTTATCGGGGACTGAACAGCATGTGCAGTGCGACAACGCGCGCAGGACGCCAAAAGCGGCTGGCACAACGTGCAGCTAAGCCTGTGGTCGACCCTTGTCCGCCGGGGCAAACCGGTGGCACCTATAAACCACTGCGCGACGATGAACTGCAGAGCATTTACGATACTGCGCTGAAACTCCTCGTAAATCTTGGTCTGGGGGAGGTGCCAGAGCGGTTGCGCATCGATCTTTTGGCAGCAGGTGCCAAGGATGGTGCACCCGGTCGCATCACCTTCCCGCCCCGGCTTGTCGAAGAAGCGATCAATCAGGCACCAACCTCTTTTGTCCTTCATGGTCGTGACGCGGCCCGCTCGATTACGGTGGGCGATGAGGCGGTGCATTTCGGGACTGGCGGGGCTGCGGTGCAAACACTGGATCTGGACAGTCGGCTCTACCGCCCTTCGACGCTCCAAGACCTGCATGATTTTACGCGCTTGCAAGACACTTTGCCCAATATCAGCTGGTACACCCGGTGCTGCGTGGCAACAGATATCGCGGATAGTTTTGATCTCGACGTGAACACCGTCTACGCCCTGTTGAAGAACACAACCAAACCGACCGCGACGTCTTTTACCTTGGCCGGGCATGTCGCCCCCATCGTCGAGATGTTGGACATTGCGGCGGGCGGTGCTGGCGAATTCGCCAAACGGCCCTTCATGAAGGCCCACATCAGCCCGATCATTTCGCCCATGCGGTTTGGTGAAGACGCGGTTGATGTCGTCTATGAATGCATCGCACACAACATCCCGATGTCCTGCATCACCGCTGCCCAAGCCGGTGCGACGGCACCTGCCACGATGGCGGGGTTTTTGGCGCAATCGCTGGCCGAAACTCTTGCCAGCCTTGTGATGGTCCACGCGATCCAACCCGGATATCCGATGATCTTTTCCAATTGGCCTTTGGTGATTGATCTGCGTACCGGTGCATTCGCGGGCGGCAGTGGGGAAACGGCGGTGCTGAATGCCGCCTCTGCGCAACTGTCCAACTGGCTGGGGCTGGTGTCTGGCGTGGCCTGTTCCATGACAGATGCCAAAGCCATCGACGCCCAATACGGCGCTGAAAAGGGGCTGACATCCATGGCGGCAGCCCTCGCGGGGGGCAATTTGATTTACGAGAGTTCAGGTATGACGGCATCCTTGCTGGGGGTCAGTTTTGAGGCGTTCATTCTGGATGATGAAATGCACTCGAACACCTACCGCGCGTTGCGGGGTATCGAGGTGTCGACAGACAACATCGGATACGACGCCATTCTGGAGGCGGTGCTTGGGGATGGGCATTTTCTGGGCAGCGCACAAACCTTGGCGGCGATGGAGCGAGACTACTTTTACCCGACACATGCCGACCGTGAACAGCCGCGCACTTGGGCGGAAAACGGGGCCAAGGATGCATGGAGCGTGGCCAATGAGCACGTGCGCGCGGTTTTGAGCACCCATAAGCCCGCTTACCTGTCACCGGATCAGCAGCGCGAAATCAAAGCGCGCTTCAACATCTTGCTGGACTAAACCTGGTCTATCAGAGTGAACTGATCCTTGAGCCACGGAATGGCGCGATGCGTCTGTGCAATCACCTGCTGGCTCAATTCACTGCGCAGCTTGTGGCTGACCAGATCGATGACGGACCGGGCACAATCCGGGCTGGTAATTAAGGACAGGGTGCGCCCGAAACTCTTGCCCGGAAAAGGGTGCATTTGCAGCTTGGGCTGAAACCGTCTTGCACGGGAGAACAGCAAAGGTGTCGTGATGGTCCAACCGGCACCCGCCGCGACCATCGCCATTAGTGTCTGGTTGTTCCCACATTCAAATTTGTTGGGCAATTCGACCCCCAAGCGGCGCAATTGTGCTTCGATCTGAGCCGCGATGATCAGGTCACTCGAGAATTGCAGGAACGGCAGCTTGGTGTGCCCGGCAACGATATCAGGCAGAGAAGACTCCGCGGACTTTGGTAAAACCGCAACGAAAGGGTCACGCAGCAGTGGCCAGTCGATCAGGTCGTTCAAGGATTTTGCGGGCGAGGTTACAATGCCCAGATCCAACTCCCGATGGCGCAGCATCTTGACGATCTCATGGCTGGTGCCGGTATGGTAGAGGAAGTTGCAGTCGGGCATCTTCTGGGAAAGATGAACAGCAAGTTCTGGTGTGACATCGCTGTCCAGATCCTCGATCGTGCCGACGCGCAGATAAGAAGCATCCGCAACATTGCCCGAAGATGCCTCTGCCGTTGCCTTGCGAATACCCTGCATCGCCTGAGCAATATTGCGCAGAAAGTTACGGCCCGTCGGCGTCAAAACCATCGGCCTGCGGGCGTGATCAAACAGGGCTACGCCGAGATGTTCTTCGAGGCTGCGCAAATGATGGGAAACCGTGCTGACAGACAACCCCGTCTCATTGGCCGTCGCCTGCAAAGAATGTGTCCGTGCATAGGTCTGGAAAAGCTCAAGCCACTTCAGGCTGAGATCTTTGTGAGAAGAGGGTGTCGCCATAGGAGCATCTGTCCGGTCCGAATCCGTCTCGCAGATACATCGCGTAAATCAGCGCACAACGCCAATCAAATCGGAAATGTGGACAAAGCCAACAGGTCAAAGGCTTCCCACTTTTTTGCAGCATAACCCAATGCTAGAAGCTACTCCGGTACTTGCCCGTGCGACAACCCAGAGCGGGTATCTGGCTTAACCTAAGATGAACTCTATAAGCATATTATATGCGCATAATTGACGGGTATATTTATTAAGTGTAATTTCATTCAAGGAGGCCATCACATGAACTCTCATACACGGAAGCCTACAAATCTGTCGTTGGACGCTGCTTTGCTTGCAGAAGCCAAGGCGCTGAAAGTCAATCTGTCTCGCGCGGCAGAGGACGGGGTTCGAAGTGCAGTTTCAGCAGCTAAGTCGGAACAATGGAAAGTTGAGAATGCGGCCGCTATTCGAAGCTCTAACGCATACGTCGAGAAGAATGGCTTGCCACTTGATCGATACCGCCAGTTCTGATGCCCAAATATGATGTGTATCCCAGCCCATCCGGCGACGGCTATTTATTAGATGTCCAAACGGATCTGCTCAGCGATCTGAACACCCGCGTGGTGGTGCCATTGCTCCCACCGTCAAAAGCACCAAAACCGGCGACGAGACTGAACCCTGTCTTTGAGCTTGATGGTAAGTCAGTGGTCATGGTCACACAGTTTATGGCGGCTGTACCGACCAGCATGCTTAATTCCGCCGTTGGAAAACTCGATGAAGAGTTTGAGAAAGTTACGGCTGCGGTCGATATGCTGATGCAGGGTTTTTAAGTACCAGCACACTGCCGGTAAGTGGGAGTGACAGCCGAGAGTGTTAGCCTGTAATGAACATTATGTTATGAAATGCCAAAAGGCGGAGGCGGGACGAAATCATAGCACGCCCGCTATAATCTACTGCGACCGTGGCCTTTGTTCCGAGCGGCTCTGGAGCTTGCGGTCTGCCAGTAGTTTCCCCGCTCTTGACCTCAGTCAGCAATAAGCAGGATGTGCATGAACCGCGGGCCATGCGCGCCGCGTACGTTCCGCGCCTCGATGTCAGCGGTGCCGCTGGTGCCTGTGATGATGTTACAACTCCGGCCTTGTTTTGTGCGGGTTGTTCCGAAGGTGTCAAAGATGTCTTCCATATAGGCCTTGATTGTACTGTTGCGTACAACGGCCAAATGGTGGAGCGGCAGGAAGTTCAACAGGACGGGTGCGTCGGGTCCGGTGAAAAACACGAGTGAGCCGGTCTCGGCAATCCCGGCGTCTGCAAAAGTAATAGCGACAGGCTCGTTCATCTGAGCATGATCCACGGTTTCCAGACCGGACCAGTCCAGGTTTGTGAGACACCCTTTGGGTTGCACCGCAATTTTTGGTTTGAGGTCCTTGGCTGTCAGGTAGGCAGAAACTGCCGTGGGAATATCTGACAGAGACGATAGTTTTTCGACGGTGGCCGTCACAGTTTCGGAGGTCGCTTTTTCGATGAAACGTGCATCTAAGGGCTGTGGCGCTATTTCCGCGCGATATCCGTCGGGCTCGGAAATCAGCTCTGCGGCGAGGGCGTCAATCTCCGCTTTGGACCCCGCTTCCGTTGCTGCGTCAATTTTGGCCAGAATGCTGTCGCGCGACATGCTTTACCTCTGTTGCTTGCGATATTGCTGCATGAATGTGCCCGCCTCGGGCTGTGGTAAGTCGCGGGTACGGGTCCAGCCACCGGCGAAAGGCACTGCACTGATTTTTCCCTGCCCGCGCGCCAGAACACGCAAGTTGATATTCGCGATCGTCGTACAAAAATGATAAAGTGCAGGCCGTGTCGCCAACATCGCCCAGAGCTTGAGGCTCCATTTGGCTTTAGGCGTCACCATTCCGCTCTCAAACTGGCGCGCGCGCAAGGACCGCAGCATGTCGGGCAGGGGTATATTGACCGGGCAGACTTCTTTGCAACGGCCGTTCAACGTACAGGCATTAGGTAAGTCTTTCGACCCCTTCAAACCCGTCATGGCGGGTGTCAGCACCGATCCCATCGGCCCCGGATAGACCGCGCCATAAGCGTGACCGCCCACGGTCGCATAGACCGGGCAATGGTTCATGCAGGCCCCACAGCGAATGCATCGCAACATGGGTCGCAGGAAGTCTGACAGCATGTCTGAGCGATGATTGTCCACCAGAACGATATTCAGGTTCTCGGGGCCATCCCGGTCGCCTGCCCGCTTCGGGCCATTATAGAAGGTCGTGTATTGCGTGATTTCAGTGCCAATGGCGGCACGGGACAACAGCCTGATGAAAACGGCAGCATGTTTCAGGCTGGGCACCATTTTTTCGATACCGACGGTGACGATATGGGTTTTTGGGGGCGTCGTGGTCAGCTCCGCATTGCCCTCGTTGGTGATGGTCACAAAGGATCCGGTATCCGCGATCAGAAAATTTGCACCCGAAATCGAGATATCGGCATTCATGAACTTGGGGCGCAATTCGCGTCGCGCACTTTCAACGAGCGAGGGAATGTCTTGCTTGGTGCCCGGATCCTGGTGCTTTTGCGCAAAGAGCTCGGCAACCTGTTCGTGTGTTTTGTGCATCGCTGGCATCACGATATGAGACGGCGGGTCACCGGCCAGCTGGATAATATGTTCTGCAAGATCGGTTTCGATCCGCTCAACCCCGGCTTCGGTGAGGGCTTCCGCGATGCCGATTTCCTCGCCCAGCATCGATTTTACGCGCGTGGCAGTCTTGGCGTTCTCAGCCCGGCAAATGTCGGTCACGATCCGGCGCGCATCTTCTGGTGTTGCCGCCCAATGCACCTGCGCCCCATTTGCCCGCGCGTTTTCCTCAAATTGGCGCAGATAATGGCCCAGATGGTCCAGCGTGTGGTCTTTGATCTTTTGCGCCGTTTCGCGGGCCTTGGCGTATTGGGGAAACGCATCGATGACCTTTGCGCGTCGGGTGCGCAGCAGCGTTGTGGTGCGATCAAGGGCGGTTTTCAGCGTCGGCTCAGCCAGCGCGCGCCTGACGTTTTCGTTAAAGTGGTGAGAGGTTTGTTCCATCTGAATGCCCTATTTCAGTCTGGGCGCACAGATGCCCGGCCCATCTGCCATGCCAGCCAGAACTTCAATGCTATGAAACACCCGCACATCGCGCCCTTCCCGGCTGAGCTTTCCAGCCATATTCATCAGGCAACCCATGTCACCGCCGAGCAGCGTATCGGCCTGTGTCGCTTTGATCTTGTCGGTTTTGTCACTCACGATCGCTGTGGAAAGCTCGGGGTATTTTACGCAGAATGTGCCGCCAAAGCCGCAGCATTCGTTGTTGCCTTCCAAGGGAACAACGGACAGCCCCTGTACATGAGCAAGCAGCGCACGCGGTTGATCGTGCACACCGAGATCCCGAAGACCCGAGCAGCTGTCGTGATAGGTGGCGGTGCCCTGATAGGTGGCCTTGGGTGTGTAATTCATTACGTCGCTCAGAAAGCTGAGCACTTCCCATGTTTTCGCGCAGACCGCCTTTTGGCGGCTCTGCCACGCCGGATCATCCTGAAAAAGCTCCGCGTAGTGGCTGCGGATCATGCTCGCACAGGACCCGGACGGCACCACGAGATAGTCATAGGGTTCAAAGGCTTCGATCACCTGCTTGGCGATGGCCTTGGTTGTGGCGTCATCGCCGCTGTTAAAGGCAGGTTGGCCACAGCAGGTCTGCGCCGTTGGCACCTCGACAATGCATCCGGCGTCCTCCAGCAGCTTGAGGCTTGCAAACCCGATATTGGGGCGCATGGAATCCACGATGCAGGTTACGAAAAACCCGACGTGGGGACCGCGGTTGTTTGTCATGGACGGCTCCTGATTGCGCGCTGCGAACGTCTTCTTGCCAAGACGCTCTCAACGCCATGGTGGTACATAATCTCTGCCACGACAACCGTTAGCTGTTGTGAAGGGGTGGATGGGAAACGTCTAATTTACTTAGCCGTCGCCGTGTGATCCGCGCCACAGCCGCAAGGCGCGCCGTAGTATCGCTCTCGCGAGGTTTTTCCGATACCGGGATTGAACGAATTCGTCGGATCAAGCGTTTTGTAATGATTGGCCAGCGCGGGTTTCGCCGCATAAAGGTGCCCGACGTTATGCTCTGCCGGGTATTCGGCGCCGCGCGTGTCCAGCAGGGCGAGCATCTGTTTTTTCAGCGCCTTAGGATCGCACCCTTTTTTGACCACATAGTCCTGATGAAAGACGTGGCAGAAGAAATGGCCATAATACATCTTGGCAACTAATTGATCCTCGATTTCGGGCGGTAGCATCTCGACCCAGTTACGGTCGTTGCGTTTCAGCGCGATATCAAGTGCGAGAATATCCTCCGTCGTGCCGGGATGGACCGCATGATACCGGATCGCGGCGCCCGCAGCGGCAAACCGATGCAACATCGCCTTCTTGGTCTCTTTGGGATCGCAGGCAAACCAGCCGTCAGGCCCAACCGTGTCATTTAGGATGCTTTCGGTCCCGGCGATGCTGTGCGCGCTGACCTTGAGGATCAGGTGGTGTTCGAAGCGCGCGCGAAAATCCATCATCCGTTTGGGCAAGGCTTCGGGCAGGATGTTCGAGGCGATCTGCATCACCCGATCGACCAGATTCGCGGGCAGAAACGGAACCTTGGCAAAGCGCGCATCCATCGCGCCCTTCATGGCGAAAATCCTGGGCAGAAAATCCGTCCCCAGCCAGTTGATCATCAGCAGCGTATCTTTGCCGTATTTGCGGGCAATATCGAAACACTCGCGGTGCAGATATTCACCGCTGATCGGCAGCTCTGGTAATTCCGTCAGGGCCCGCCTGCGCAATTCGGTCAGCTGCGCGGGATCAGTCGTGCCGACGTAATATACCTTTTCACCTGTCGCGATGGGGAAGGTATCCAGCCGCACCGCAAAAACCGCGAGCTTTCCGGCACATCCGGAGGCTTCGTGCAAGGTGCGGGGATCGGCGTTGAACCTTGCAGGGCTATCGGCGTCCACATCGCTGACCCGTTCGGGGTAGCCTGCATCCGAGGCGCGGCCCGCATCCTCGCTGAGGTCCGTGTCGCTGAATGCGCCATTGTCGATCCGCGTCAGAATTTCATCAGGACTGTTGCCGAGGTTGATGCCGAGATGATTGACCAGTTCAAGCTGCCCTTCATGGGTGATCTGCGCATAGAGCGACAGTTCCGTATAGGCAGGCCCCCGCTGCACGAGCGAACCACCGGAGTTGTTGCACACACCACCCATGATGGACGCGCCAATGCAGGACGATCCGATCACGGAATGGGGTTGGCGGCCATAGGGCGCAAGCTGTTTTTCTAGGCCGAAAAGCGTGCCACCGGGCAGGCTGACGATCTGCTGTCCGTCACGCAGCAGGTGGATGCGATCCAGTCGCAACGTGGACAGGATCACAACATCGCGGTCATACGTCCCTTTTGGCGTTGAGCCTTCGGTCAGACCGGTGTTGGCAGCCTGCATGATCAGGATCTTGTCCGCTGCCACGCAGGCTTTGAGGATCTCCCACATCTCGACCAGCGATCCCGGTACAACCACGGCGATTGCGTCCCCCTCCCCCGACCGGAATCCTTTACGGTATCGTTCGGTTTGGCGATCCCCCGTCAAAACATGCCGGGGACCAGCGATGGTTTTGAGTTTTGCAATCAGATCGTCATTTGTCATAGGTCTGCTCCTTGCGACTGGATCGGGCGGCGACCATGTCACACGATAAATTATCGGGAAATCCGACATTCGACGCAATAGGCGCAGCGTCGCAGGTGGTTTGCCACGCTGGGCCATCAGCCGGTCGGCGCACCGTCATCATTTATCTGACACAGGGAACGGCGCGCGCGGCTTGCAAATGATCGTGCTGCAACAGATGCCCTCTTTTGCGTTGGTACTTTATGTTGCGCGCAGCAGGAGGATCTCATGCGCGTGCGGCGTCATGGCGAAAAACAGGCGTTTTAGTACTGGTATAAACAGGCTATCTTGCCCGCGATGACACAAGCCACAAAGCCATTGCCCCGCACGGACCTCATCATATGCCCCAATTGTGATGCCGTGTTTTCCCTTGCCCGACCCGGGCATGGCGAAAAGGCAATTTGCAGTCGATGTGATACGGTTTTGATCACGCCACGTCGAAATGCCGGGCTTCAGATTATCGCATTGTCACTGTCGATCGTGATCCTAATTTCCACGGCGGCGGTATTCCCATTTCTGTCGGTGGATGCCGTCGGGATCAGCAATTCAGTTTCGATCCTCGAAACCGCTTTGGTGTTCAGCGATGGGCCATTGGCGGTGCTATCTCTGACAACGGCGGCGCTGATCCTCTTTATTCCGCTGCTGCGGGTATTGCTTTGTCTGTATGTTATTGTGCCGCTTGTCCGCGATCGCGCGCCCGCGCCCTATGCGACAGACGCTTTTCGGGTCGCCGAAGCCTTGCGGCCCTGGTCCATGGCGGAGGTTTTTGCAATTGGCTGTGCCGTTGCGCTCATCAAGGTCAGCGCTCTGGTTCACGTGACTTTCGGGCCTGCTTTCTGGCTGTTCAGCGCACTTGTGCTGCTTGTCGTTGTGCAGGAAAATATAATCTGTAGATGGTCCGTATGGAACGCATTGAGCCGACCGAAAAGATATTAACCGCGCGCGAACTGGGGCTGGTGGGCTGTATTCGCTGTCATCAGGTCTGGCCTGAGGGCACGCCAAAATGTGGCCGTTGCGGACACGCGTTGAAAAGCCGTGACCCAAAAAGCCTGCAACGGGTCTGGGCGTTCTGGGTGATCGGCCTGATGTGCTACATTCCGGCCAATATATATCCCATGCTGCAAACGCGTATGCTGTTTTATGTGCAAGACAGCACGATTGTTGGCGGTGCCGTTGAATTGATCGAGTATGGCAGCGTCGGGATCGCCCTTGTGATCCTCTTTGCATCTGTGGCTATCCCGATTGGAAAATTCCTTGCCATTGCGTTTCTGGCAATATCGATACACCGCCCAACGACGGTTTCTAATCACCAGCGACAAAAGCTCTTTGAGATTGTCGAATACATCGGACGATGGTCAATGATCGACATCTTTGTGGTGGCCATCCTGTCATCGTTGGTGCAGCTTCAGCTGCTTGTGACGATAAATCCCGGTGCGGCCAGTATATTTTTTGCCTCTGCCGTAATTTTCACGATGATTTCCGCGCAGTCTTTTGATAGCCGCTTGATATGGGATCAGATCAACGCGCAGGACGAGGGAACGAAAAATGAGTGACGCCCCGCCGGTCCTCATCGAAAAAGAGCAAAAGTCCATCCTCAGCAGCCTGTCCATTGTCTGGATAATACCGGTTCTGGCGTTGCTGACGGCGTTGTTTGTGGCATTTCAAACCTACAATGCGCGCGGCCCGATGATCACGGTCGAATTTGAAAATGCGGCAGGCATCGTACCACGCGAAACCGAAGTGCGATTTCGTGACGTCAAAGTCGGCGTCGTCGAGGAGGTGATGTTCAGCGAGGGGCTGAGCAGTGTTGTTGCAAGAATTCGCATGGACAAATCAGTTGCACCATATGTCGATTCAACGGCCTCTTTCTGGATCGTTCGACCTGAATTTTCAGCCAGCGGCATAACCGGTCTCGATACCGTGTTGAGCGGGGTGTTCGTAGAAGGATCATGGGACAGTATCATCGGCCCTTCCAATAGCGAGTTCAAAGGTCTGGAGCGCGCGCCACTTTATCATTCCGGCACTGAAGATTTGCAGATCGCGCTCAGGTCTTTGCCCGGCGGCACCCTGAGTGCTGATACGCCCATCCTGTTTCGCGGGATAGAAATCGGCCGTGTGGGCCCGGCCCGCATTTCGCCCGAAGGCAATTTCGCAATTGCCGAGGCGGTTATCTACGAACCTCACGGGCGATTGATCACGCCATCCACGCGGTTTTGGGACGCGTCGGGTTTCAGCTTTTCCATTGGGCCTGCAGGGGCCGAGATTGATTTTACGTCCGTTGCGTCATTGCTCGGTGGTGGCATAACATTCGATACTTTTGTGTCCGGTGGCGAGCAGGTGGGGGATGGCTCCGTTTTTGAGGTATTTGCGTCTGAGACCGATGCGCGCAACAGTGTGTTTAACGCCTCCGAAGTCGACTTGCTTGAGGTGCGGGTGATCTTTGATGAAAATATCTCCGGCCTCACGCTTGGCGCCCCGGTTGAACTGAGTGGTTTGCGCGTCGGTTCTGTTGAGAACCTGTCAGGTGTTGTGGACCCTGAAACCTACGGGGATAGCCGTGTCAGACTTGCCGTTGTTCTTGGCATCCAGCCTGCGCGCCTTGGTCTGCCCGAAGAGATCACGCCGCAAGCCGCGCTGATGCTCCTTGAAGAACAGGTGCGCAATGGCTTGCGCGCGCGGCTTGCCTCAACCAGTATTCTGACCGGCGGGTTGAAGATAGAACTTGTGCAGCTGCCCGATGCGCCGCCGGACCGGGTTGAGATCTCCGAAGGGTCCATTCCCCGCATGCCATCCGCCCCCAGTGAGATCTCTGATGCATCGGCTTCGGTCGAGGGCGTTTTCACCCGGATCAACAGCCTGCCCATCGAGGAAGTCATGATCAGCGTCATGGGATTTCTGCAATCGGCCGAGAATTTACTGTCGAGCGAAGACATCAGGGCCGCGCCCGAAGATTTACGCGGTTTGCTTGGGGATATTCGCGGTGTGATCACGTCTCAGACTGTGCAGGACATACCGGTCACGCTGAACATTGCCCTTGGTAGGCTCGATGGTATCCTCGCCCAGATTGAAGAACAACAGGGCGTGGCGCGCATTCTTGCATCCATAGATGCAGCCACCTCCGCGGCAACCGCGGTTGGTACGTCGGTCGAAGGGCTGCCAGAACTGGTGACGGAACTGGCAGGCGTTGCGGCCGAGGCGGCCAGTTTGCCCCTAAAGGATTTGACCCAGCAGGTCACGGACGTGCTTGCGTCGGCGGACGCAGTTGTCAGCGCGCCAGCGATGCAGGAACTGCCAGCCTCACTTGCTGGTGCTTTGGATGAATTGAACCGCACCCTTGCCGAACTGCGCGAGGGGGGTGCTGTGGATAACGTAAATGCAACACTGCTTTCTGCGCGCAATGCAGCGGACGCGGTGGCCTTGTCCACACAGGATCTGCCCGATCTGGTGGATCGCATCACGCAGGTCTTTGACGAGGCCAGCGCCACAATCGCAGGATATAACAAGGGCGAAGTCCTCAGCCGGGATGCACAGGCGGCCATGCGCGATATCTCGCAGGCCTCCAATGCTATTTCTGCCTTGGCACGTTTGCTCGAACGCAATCCCAGCGCTCTGATCAGAGGACGATAAATGAGACCTTTTCCCTTTCTTTTGAGCGTGTTGATTTGCCTCTCGGCCTGTGGCGCTGTGTCGGACAGATATGCTGTGACATCGCCGCAAGTGACGCAAACACAGGCCATCGCCTTTCGCGCCGTCGAAGTGCGTGACGTGTCCCTGCCCGCCTATGCTGCTGATGATGAAATCACCCTTCAGGCAGCGGATGGCCGCATCCTGAGCGCCGGTGACGTGCTGTGGGCCGACACACCTGACCGCGCCGTAGCGCTGGAACTGAGCCGGTATCTGACGCAGGTCACGCGTGCACGTGTGGCGTCCTCGCCCTGGCCATTTGAATCCCTGCCCGATGCCCGCCTTGATGTGCGCTTTGAAACGCTTGTAGCGGGTGACGACGGTCAGTACCGCGCGGCGGGCCAGTATTTCGTGGCAGTCCCCGATGGCCGTCGGGAACGGTCGGGGCTGTTCGATCTGGCGGTGGCTTTTGATCCTTTGGCCGGGCCATCGGCCATTGCATCAGCGCGCGGGCAGATCATTCTTGATCTGGCTGTATTTATCGCGCGCAACGGTCTGCGCTAGGCCGACCCGTCGCGCAACGCCTGTGACACGCGGGCAAGGCCCTTTTCAAGGTTGACCGTTGCGCCACCACCGACACCCAACCTGATGTGCTGTGGCTGCCCGTAAGCGCTGCCCGGCAAAACAAAAGTGCGGTAGGGATCACCCAGCAAGCGCTTTGCAAATGCGTCACTATCGCACCCGATTGGCAAGCGTCCCAGCCCGATCGCCCCGCCCTTGGCACAACCCAGCTTAACTGCGCCTCCGCATCAAGCCATGTTGTGAGCCGGGCAAGATTTGCAGCGCCCGCAATGCGTGCATCTTGCAGAGCCGGTTCCAGCCGATCAGGGCGCAGGGCAACTCTGGCAAGCCGCGAAAGTCACGGTTGTTCCAATCCAGTGACAGGGATGGATCAATATCAGCAATGAAATCCCCAAAGGTGGGTGAGGCCGACAGGCAAAAAACCGACAATCGCCTCGGGCTTGGATTGCGTCGATTCCAACAGATATTCAAACAGCCTGTGTATCTTGACTTTCATCGGGCCCATCCGCTCTAGTTCATGGGCAACCAAAGAGGCCTTGGTTTATATATGCAACCCCTCCTTCATGGCCGGCCCGCGCGGTTGGCGATCCTTGATTACGGGTTGTTTCAGGTGCATGAGGATGGCCGCATCATTGGCATTTGCGGCTATCTCATCCAGACAACGGCCGGTGAAAATATTCTTATTGATTCGGGGTTTCCTGCCAAATACGGCGCGAATAGCGCGGCGGCGACTGACGAAGACGCGCTTGCCGGTTTTGGTCAGGTTCTGTCGCTGGGCAAGTCGAACCTTGCCCCGGCGCAGCTCGCCCAGCTTGGGTTGGCGCGCAGCGATATTAACCTGATGATCCAAAGTCATACACATATCGACCATGTAGGTTTTATGGGAGGCTTCCCCGGCGTGCCTATTGTCATTGCCGCCGCTGAACGCGCCCTGCCCCGTCCGGTGTATTGGTCCGGGAAACTAACGATGGAATGGCCCGAGGCTAAGTATATCGAACTGGAATCCGACACCCGGTTGGGCCCGGGATTTGATGCGCTTTTGGTGCCGGGTCATGCACCGGGACAGTTGGCTTTTGCCTTGGAGCTGCCCCAGACCGGCCCAGTAGTTTTAACCTCGGATGCGATCAGCAGGCCGTCAGAGTTGGAAAGCGACTTTACCGGTGCATGGGATGCTGACCTGGCCCGCCACCATGCAAACCGGTTGATGACACAGGCACACAACGACAAGGCGATGGTGATATTCGGTCACTGCCCTGAACAATGGCCAAAACTGCGAAAGGCGCCCGAATGGTACGATTAGCGCACGTCTCGTCCCCGATTGAGGATGATGACATTCCCGCCTGAGGTATCGCCCGCCGGTGATACCGGAACGTGCACCCAAGCGGCGACTTCAGCAGGTTGCATCACGTACCCCCAACCACCCGCAGCACCGGTGACAACGGCAATCTTTTTCAACTCCCGGTCTCTTTCCTGCCTGAGTTTTTCCATTTGCACGGCTCCCTACGCCAGATCAGCAATTGTTGAAGCGTTGTGTAGTGCCGCTGAATTTATTCGGGCACACAACGGCTTGCTTCACTGCGCACAATAGAACACGATCAAAAACAGCTATACGATCCGCGACCAAACAACGATGCCCGAAAACGGAGAAAACGGATGCACTTTCTTGAACCGATGCTGCGCTTCACGACAATGGCTGTTGTGGCGGCGCTGGCCGTTGCATGCGCGCTCGCGGCGATGATCTGGAGCGCCTGGTTGATCGTTCCGTTTCTCGTTTTTGCGGCCATGACTTTGCTGGGCGTTCATGATTTGCGCCAACCGCACCACTCGATTTTGCGCAACTATCCGGTTCTGGGGCATATGCGGTTTCTGTTCGAAGGCATTCGGCCTGAAATCCGCCAGTATCTGATCGAATCCGATCAGGATGAGGAACCGTTTTCGCGGGATGCACGTTCATTGGTCTATCAGCGCGCAAAGGGTCAGGAAGACAAACGTCCCTTCGGTACCCGCATGCGGGTTTACGACGCGGGCTATGCCTGGGTGACACATTCGGTCAACCCGATCCACATTGCAGACACGGATTTTCGTGTCACCATCGGCGGGCCAAAGTGCCAGCAACCTTATTGCGCATCCATCTATAATATTTCGGCGATGAGCTTTGGCTCGCTTTCCGGCAATGCCATCGAAGCGCTGAACACGGGCGCAAAGATGGGCGGTTTTGCGCATGATACAGGTGAAGGGTCGGTCAGCAAATATCACAAGATCGGTGGCGGTGATCTGATTTTTCAGGTGGCGTCGGGATATTTCGGGTGCCGGCATGAAGATGGCACGTTCAATCCCGATAAGTTCCGCGAAACGGCCAGCCTCGATCAGATCAAGATGATCGAGGTCAAGTTAAGCCAAGGCGCGAAACCGGGGCATGGCGGCATGTTGCCAGCCTCCAAGATCACCGAAGAGATCGCCGAGGCGCGTGGCATCCCGATGGGGATTGATTGTGTGTCCCCTGCTGCACACTCTTCGTTTTCAACCCCGCTTGAAATGATGGAATTCATCGGGCAACTGCGATCCTTGTCGAACGGTAAGCCCGTCGGTTTCAAACTCTGTATCGGTCATCGGCGTGAGTTCATGTGTATGGTCAAAGCCATGTTGCAGACCGGGATCGTGCCGGACTTTATCGTCGTGGATGGCACCGAGGGTGGTACGGGTGCGGCACCTGTAGAGTTTTCCAACCATGTCGGAATGCCAATGGTTGAGGGCCTCGCGTTCGTGCACAACACATTGCGCGGGGCGGGTCTGCGGGATCAGATCAAGATAGGGGCGGCGGGTAAAATCGTTTCCGCTTTTGATGTGGCGCGGGCACTCGCGCTTGGGGCGGATTGGTGCAATTCGGCCCGTGGGTTCATGTTTGCCATCGGCTGCATTCAGGCACAGGCGTGTCATACAAACCACTGCCCCGTGGGCGTCGCCACACAGGACCCTTTGCGCGCCCGCGCTCTCGATGTGGGGTCAAAATCAGAACGCGTGGCCCGGTATCATCGCAACACGCTCAAGGCATTGGGAGAAATGACAGGCGCCGCCGGATTGGAGCACCCCGGTTGTTTCATGCCACAGCATATGATGCTGAGACTTGGCGACAAGAAAATGGCCGAAGCCAGCGATATCTTTGCCTATCTGCCCGAAGGCTTCTTACAGAACAATCAAGAAGGCTCCCCGGTTCTGGAAGATTACCGCACGCGGTGGCATCGTGCCGATGCTGCAAGTTTCGCGGCACCGGGTTTTTAATTCAGCCTATTTCCCGGCGCGGTGTTTCTTGACATCGCTGGGGATGGCAACATCACCTCTTGTCGCAACCATCAGCATGACGACAACCAGTGCCAAACCGCTGGATCCTATTGCAAAAATCTCGATCGTCATGTTTCCTAACTCCGCTGGATTGATGCTCACCTGATCACGCTAGCCGGAATTGGTTCAGAAATCGTAAGTGCCTTTTACACGCTCTCTCAAAGGGAACCTGACCTCAAGCCAATGTTCTTGCTGCTGATACCCTACCTCAACCGTACCGTTGAGTTGCCGGGTAAAGGCACTGATCAGCTGCGTGCCCAGACCGGTGCCCGCACTGCCTTGCGCGCCGGCGGTGGAATTTGCGATCCGGAAACATGCGGTGTTCTCCGCGCTCATCTCAAAGGTAATGTCGAGCCGCGCAGGCCCACCGCTTTCTGGCTCTCCAAGGTACTTGAGCGCATTCGTCAACGCCTCTGACACCATCAAGGTCAAAGGTGCGGCATCATCAGCATCCATTTGAATCGAGGCATAGTGCTGCGTCACACGCACACCAGCACTTGCAGATAGCCCCATCGCCAGTAATTCACCGATGATTTCTTCGAGTAATTTACCGGCATCGACGCGATCGAGGTTTTCCGTCTGATAGAGGTTCTTGTGCACCGTTGCGAGGCTGAGAATACGTTCCTGCAAGCGTTTCAGCACCTGACGCGCATCGTCGGATTCTGCGCGCCGGATCTGCATGTTCATGATGGACGAGATCAGCTGAAGATTGTTTTTCACCCGGTGGTGGACCTCTTTCAGCAGGATGTTCTTGTCGCGCAGCGTGTCTTCCAGCGCGGCCTCATCACGCACAATGGAATCTGCCATCCGCACGAATGAATTTTGTATTTCCGCAAGTTCGCGCGGTACGCCCTGCCCCAGGGTGGTACGCGGCACGCGGCGGTTAAAAGCAAAGTGGCGCATCTGCCGACCCAGCTTTTTGATGTGGCGCACAGCCAGACGGTTCAACGACCAGAATGCCACCACCAGACTGGCCAACCACATGATCACCGGCAATGCCAGACTAAGCCCGATGGATTGTTGCAGGCTTTCCTCCATTTCATCGGGCCGCCAAATGCTCATCGCATAGGCGACATCCGGGACCACGGGCACAACCGCATAGATGCGCGCCTCGCCGATGGTGTTGGTAGACTGAAACACAACGGACTCCTGCCCGACCAATGCCTGCAGGGATTTATCCGCAGGCAAGTCCACTTTGGTCACGTCATCCGTGCGATCGGAACGCACAATTTTCCCGTCTGCATTGAATGTCACCAGATGCGCCGGCATCCCATCCAGCGGGGTCGCCATGCCGGCACTGAAAACCGACAGCGGCACCGACATTGTAATGAACCCGGCAAACCCTGCGCGGGTGAAAAACGGTTGCGACAGAACCAGCACAGGTTCTGCACTGATCTCGCCGCTTGGGTTGGCGGTAATCTGGCGTCTGGGGTTTTCCAGTTCCCTTGCAAAGCCGGGCGCGTCACTGAAATCATAGGACCCACCCGCCGATGAACAGCGCACGATCCCGTCAGGGGGCAAATAGCTGATGAAGGAATAGAGCCCAACGGCGCGGCGATAAGCACTTAGAAAAGACGAACATGCCCGTGCATCGCTTGCGTATAATTGCGTCAGCGCGCTCAGCGCTTCCGCCGCCCCAAAGGCTTCCTGAAAGATCGAACGTTCTGCACTGGCAGCCTGATCCGTGAGCGCCAGAAGAGATAACTCGGAATTTGAATTGGCTTGTCGTGCAATCTCACGCGTTTGGAAAACGGCAATTAATCCGAACGGCAAAAGGGCCAGCGTCAGAAACACAAGAATTCTGAACGCGAGGCCGCGAAAAACATCACCGTCCAGAAATCCGCCCGTCATTTTAAAACGTTGCGGCTTTGGCCGCCGTCAAAACAGAAAGCGTCGCGTCATCGGTCATTTCAAGCGCGTCCTCATCGCTGAGTTGCATCAATTCTGCGAGACGCTGACGTCCGCGACCTGTGCGGCTTTTGACGGTACCTACGGCAACGCCGCACATCTTGGCTGCCTCTTCATAGGAAAACCCGGATGCGCCCACAAGCAAAAGCGCCTCGCGTTGCTCATCAGGCAATTGCGCGAAGGCAGTGTGGAAATCCGTCATTTGCAACCGCCCGTCATGCGCAGGTTTTTCAGCCAGCGCGCTGCTGTGTACGCCATCCACATCGGCCACTTCTCGCCCGGACTTACGCTGAGAGGAGTAAAACGTATTGCGCAGGATCGTGAAAAGCCAGGCACGCAGATTGGTCCCGGGTTGAAACTGATGAAAATGTGTCCACGCCTTGATCACGGCGTCCTGTACCACGTCATCTGCGGCTACAGGATCGCGGGTCAGGCTGGTGGCGAAACCGCGCATGGCGGGCAAATGATCCAACAGCGCAGAGCGTGGATCGGCAGCGTTCATTTGGAACGACCCTGTTGCTGCTCCTGTTCCTTGAGCGCATCCAGCAAGACACGAAAACGGTCGGGGACCCCTTCGTCGATGACCTGCTCATAGGCCTGCTTGAGGGACTGGTCGATGATCGAATCCCGTTTCCGCTGCGCACCTGACTGAGCCATACTGATCAAAATTCCCTAAAGCGGTTGCAACTATTGCTGCCGGCAGTATCTAAACACCACAACTCTCTATATGGTTCACGTTGCGCCGAAAAAAAGGACACGGTTTATGTCAAATCCTTCAGACACCACAGATATCAGCAGCCAGTTGGCGAATTATCTGCCTTATTTGCGCCGTTTTGCCCGTGCGATGACCGGAAGTCAGTCCAGCGGTGACCGGTTTGCAGCGGCTGCTCTGGAGACGATCCTGACCGACCGATCGGTCCTTGATGGCAGTGACGTCAAAACCGGGCTGTTCCGGGTATTGTATCGCATCTGGTCCAGTGCCGGCGCGCCTGTTGATGATGCCGAAAGTGGCTTGAAGGCGCGGGCGCAAAAACACATGGCCAAGCTGACCGATAACAGCCGCGAAGCGCTCTTGCTGCACACGCTTGAGGGGTTTGGGTTTGACCAGATTGCAAATATCATCGGAATTGAACAAATGGAGGCCGAGGCGCTGGTCTCCATCGCGCGGCGTGAAATGGCAGATGCGGCCTCTGGCTCGGTGATGATCATCGAGGATGAAGCGATCATTGCCATGGATCTGGAAAGCATCGTGTCCGAAATGGGCCACCGTGTAACCGGCATTGCCTCGACCCGCGCGGAAGCTGTCGCATTGGGCAAGGCCGATGCACCGGACCTTATTCTGGCTGACATACAGCTTGCGGATAATTCGTCGGGTATTGATGCGGTAAACGACCTGATTGAAGCCTTGGGCGAGCGTCCGGTCATCTTTATCACGGCTTTCCCGGAGCGGTTGCTGACCGGTGAAAAACACGAACCCGCCTTCCTGATTTCCAAACCCTATGCAGAGGATCAGGTCGTGTCCTCCGTCAGTCAGGCGATGTTTTTCTCATCGACTGAAACACTCACCACCTGAGCCTGTGCGCTCAGCTTGTGGGTGCAAGTTCTGCGGCATCTGGGTTTTCGACAGGATTCTCGGCGACGGGTTCGTCCGGGGTTGGCTCCGTACGCGCCTCGATTTCGGCGTTCAGCGCGGCGCCGAAAAGCACCAGAAAGCTGCTGATCCAGAGCCAGACAAGCATCGCAATGACCGCCCCGATTGATCCATAGACCTCGTTGTAATTTCCGAAATGCGTGACGTAATACGAAAACGCAATGGAAAGCGCCGCCCAGGATACTGCCGCGAAAACCGACCCCGGTGTCAGAAATCTGGTGTTTTCAGGCCGCCGGTTCGGTCCGAACCGATAGAGCATGCCGATACCCGCAAAGATCACCGCAATCCCGAGGCCCCAACGCAAAAGGTCAATGATCACGGATGTGAACCCACCCAACGCAAGAAACGCAAGAATGACCGGCGCAATGACCAGCGCCAATAGCGCGACGATCCCGACGGCAACCAGACTGATGGTCAACAAGACAGCGCGCAGGTAATGACGCCATGTGCCCCGGCTGTCGGTGGCATAGACCACATTCAACCCATGCATCATCGCACCCACGCCTGCGCGCGCGGACCACAGCGCGACGAGTACCGATACAATACCCGTCCATCCCAGCGTGTCCGAACTTGTGCTGACAAGCCCGACGATCTGCGCATTCAGAATGTCATAGACATCATCCGGCATAAGCTCCTGTAACTCTGACAGTTGCACGATGACCACTTCGGGGTCGGCAATCAGGCTCAGCACGGCAATCAAGGCCGCAAGCGCCGGGAAAATGGACAGCATGGAATAAAACGCAACCCCAGCCGCGATCAGCGCCAGATTGCTGCGTCCGACTTGTCCGACTGCAGCAAAGAGCGCTTTGCCAAGCAGGCCAACTGAAATCCGTGATATCATTTTTCTTTATCCTCTCAGCGCAGCCACAAATCAAAAACGGCGCAGCACCAGCACACATAAAACTGAGCAAATTCAGAAATGTACTGCGGGCGATCTCGCAATAAAGGGCGCGACCCTACCCTGCGAACCTAAAGGGAAAATGCCCTGATTTCTACCATGGATTGCGTCTTTTGTGTCTAAGCAGTTGCATCCCACATCCCTTTGAATTTTAGGGTGTGTGATCCTCGTGCGCACACGTCCCTCTGTTAAATCCACTTTGCTTGGGTAAACGCGACTTGACGCAGGCCTGTTTGCCGCTCAAGCAGTCAAAAATAGTTTCCACAAGGACAGTATAATGCCTGAATTCACCCCCGGTCTTATGCAAGAAGTTCGCAGCCGCTTTGCTCATGTAGATGCCTGCCCCTTTCAGGGCCCGCGCGTTTTTTTCGAGAACGCAGGCGGCGCGCTGACCCTCAATTCAGCTGTTGAGACTTCGGCGAAATTCGCGGCCATTCCCGACAATCAGGGGCGTGACAATCCGGCAGCGCATGCTTTGGTCAAGATTATCGACCGTGCTAAATCCGATATGGCGCTGTTTTTCAACGCACAAGGGGGACAGTTCTTTGTCGGGGAAAGCGGCACCGAACTGACCTTTCGCCTGATCCGCACGGCGGCGATGGGCAGCGGTGCGGGGTCCATCATCGGGTCCACGGTTGAGCATCCCGCTTCACGTTCAGCGGCCAGGCATTGGGCGGAACAGGCGGACAAACCCTATATCTCGGTGCCGCATGACGATGTGACGGGGGCTGTCACGCCGCAAGCCTACGCGGCGCTGATGACCCCGGATATCAGGGTCGCGACCATCCTGCACACCTCTCCCGTGACCGGGATTGCAAATGATGTGGCAGGCATCAGTTCAGCCATCCGCGCGGTGGCCCCGGATGCCTTTATCATCGTTGACGGTATTCAGCACGCCAGCCATGGGCGGATTGATATCGCCGGGTATGACATAGATGGCTATGTCGTCTCACCCTACAAGGTGTTTTCCCGGCATGGCTATGGCGTGGCATGGGTGTCAGATCGCATGACCGCCCTGCCGCTTGAACAACTGATCGACGGGCCGCGCGCCTCTTGGGAAATGGGCACGCGGGACACCGGGGCCTATGCGACGTTTTCCGATGTGGTGCAGTATTTCGAATGGCTTGGCACGCAACATACCGACAGCGACGACAGGCAGCAGCGGATCAAGGCGGCAGGCGGCGCGATCCATGCCCATGAACAGGTTTTGACCCACGCGATGCTGCAGGGTACCGGCAATCTGCCCGGCCTTGCGGAACTGCCGGGGGTGACGATCCTTGGCGGGGCGGACAATCCAAAGCGCGAGGGGCTTGTCTGCTTTGCGCTGGATCACGTCCCGGCAGTTGAGATCGTCGAAAAGCTGAATGCGCAGGGCATCCGCACGCATATTCGCAAGACGGATCACTATTCGGGCAACATTCTGTCCCCCCTTGGGTTGACGTCAGCGGTGCGCGTCTCGCTGTGCCATTACAACACCCTCACCGAGGTCTCGGCCTTTCTGGCGGCCATGAAAGATATCGCCGCCGGAGCCAAGTAGGCTTGCCATTTCAACAGCAACGGCCAAGACTAAGGTCATGCACACTGAACTTGCCGCAACGATAGAAAACAGACGAAACGACCTGATCGCCCTCACACAGGCGCTGATCGGCATTCCGACGCTGAACCCGCCGGGCCGTGAGTATCACACGATCTGCCAGTTTATCGCGTCCCGTCTTGAGGCGCGCGGCTTTGCCATTGAGATGATCCGCGCCAGGGGAACACCCGGCGACAGTGACACATACCCAAGGTGGAACGTTGTAGCCCGGCACGAAGGGGCCACGCAGGGTGAGTGCGTGCATTTCAACAGCCATATCGATGTGGTCGAGGTGGGGCAGGGTTGGACCCATGACCCCTTTGCCGGCACGCTGCAGGATGGTCGGATATATGGCCGTGGCGCTTGTGATATGAAGGGCGGGCTTGCTGCGTCGATCATCGCGGTTGAAGCCTTCATCGACACCTACCCCGATTACGCCGGTGCCATCGAAATTTCAGGCACGGCGGATGAGGAATCAGGTGGATATGGCGGTGTCGCCTATCTTGCAGAGCGGGGGTATTTCGACCCGCAGCGTGTGCAGCATGTGATCATCCCGGAACCTTTGAACAAGGACCGCATCTGCCTTGGGCACCGGGGCGGCTGGTGGGCAGAGATCGAAACCCATGGTGAAATTGCGCATGGCTCCATGCCTTTCCTGGGCGATTGTGCCGTGCGCCATATGGGTGCAGTGCTGTCTGAATTCGAAGACAAGCTGTTCCCCGCCATGGCCCTACGTCGGACCGATATGCCCGTTGTGCCCGATGGCGCACGGCAATCCACGATGAACATCAATTCGATCCATGGCGGGCAAGCCGAGCAGGATGCCGATTTTGACGGGCTGCCCGCGCATTGCGTACCGGACAGTTGCCGTATCGTGATTGACCGCCGTTTCCTGTTGGAAGAGCCGCTGGATCAGGTCCGTGCCGAAGTCACCGGCCTGCTTGAAAACCTGAAACAAACGCGCACGGATTTTGAGTATACGCTGACGGAAATCAATTCTGTGCTGCCCTCGATGACCGACCGGGACGCGCCGATTGTTCGCGTCGTGGCACAGGCGATTGAAGAGGTGATCGGCAAGGCCCCGGACTACGTGGCCTCCCCCGGCACCTATGATCAGAAACACATCGACCGGATCGGCAAGCTGAAAAACTGCATCGCCTATGGGCCGGGGATTCTTGAGCTTGCGCATAAGCCGGATGAATATGTCGGCGTCGATGACATGATCGACAGCGCGCAGGTGATGGCGCAATCGCTGGTCACGCTGTTGACGGGCAAGGGCTAGCGCGTCTGACGAAATACCTGAAACATTACTTAACACGTTGAAATCTATGATTTCAGGCAGCGTAACGTGATTCAGGTTTTTCGCATGACGCTTTAGCGCGCCACCGGCACGTCGATATTGTCGATCAGCCGCACCCCTGCGAGCCATGCCGCAGCAAACAGGCGCGCAGGTTCGGATGCGTGATCAAGAAGCGATAGCGTCGCACAGGAGCGCAGTTCGAAATAATCCACGTCGATGAACCCCGCGCCGGTCAACCGACTGAGCGCCGTGGCCTGCAACGCATCAAAGGGCACACCCTGTGACAAGGCAGTGGCAGCCTCCTGCATGATCTCATTCATCCGGGGCGCCATGGTGCGCGCGCGGTCCGACAACAACAGATTGCGCGAGGACATCGCTAGGCCATCTTCTTCGCGGATGGTCGGGCAGCCAACAACTTCAATCGGAATATCCAGATCACGCGCCATGCGCTGCACAACCATCAACTGCTGAAAATCCTTTTCGCCAAAGAATGCCTTGTCTGCTGACGTCTGGGTAAAGAGCTTGGTCACGACGGTCGCAACACCATCAAAATGGCCGGGCCGGTGCGCCCCGCACAGCACATCCGTCATGCCCGCCACAGAGACGTTCGTGCAAAATCCCTCCGGGTAAATCTGACTGACATCAGGCGCATAGACCGCATCCACATCAAATCGGGCCAGCTTGCGGGCATCATCTTCTTCGGTGCGCGGGTAGCTCGCAAGATCAGAGGCCTTGTTGAACTGTTTGGGGTTCACAAAGATCGTCACGATCACCCGATCGCAGCTTGCCTTGGCCGCAGCCACGAGACTGAGGTGTCCGTCATGCAAGGCACCCATCGTCGGCACGACGCCAATCGTCTCGCCTGCCGCATGCCACTCTCGCGTCGCACTGCGCAACGCGCTCAAAGTTCGTAATATGGGGACCGTCATTGTGCCGCTTTAACCTTGGGCGCTGCGTCCGCAAAGACATGTTCGGGTCCCGGGAACCTGCGTGCCCGCACGTCGGCGGCATAGGCGGCAATCGCTGCCTCGCCCAGATCGCCAAGGTCAGCATAACGTTTGACGAATTTCGCCTTGAAGGCGGTGAAAAGGCCCAGCATGTCATCCACCACCAGAATTTGCCCGTCGCATCCCGCTGATGCTCCAATCCCAATCGTTGGAATGTCGATGCTTGCCGTGATCTCATCTGACAAGCCCTGCGGTGTTTTTTCCAACACAACCGAAAAAGCACCCGCCGCTGCGACGGCCTTGGCATCCTGCATCAGCACATCGGCCTGCGGGCCGCGTCCCTGCACCTTGTAGCCCCCCAAGGTGTTGATGGACTGCGGGGTCAGCCCGATATGCGCCATCACGGGAATGCCACGTTGCACCAGAAATTCAATGGTCTGCGCCATGTGCTGCCCGCCTTCCAGCTTGACCGCGCCGGCCCCGGTTTCCCGCATCAGCTGCGCCGCATTTTCAAAGGCTTGCTCAGAGCTTTGTTCATAGCTGCCGAATGGCATGTCGATCACCATCATCGCGCGGCTCAACCCACGGGACACGGCGCGACCGTGGAGGATCATCATCTCCATCGTCACTTCCAACGTCGACGGCAGCCCATGCAACACCATTCCCACGCTGTCCCCGACCAGAACGATGTCGCAATGCGCATCCATCATCTGCGCCATCGGGGTGGTGTAAGCCGTCAAACTCACGATAGGTTCGCCGCCTTTGCGGGACTTTATGTCCACAGGCATGGGGGCTGTCTGTCTGGCGGTCGCACTCATCCGCGCATCTCCGATTGCATGTTCCGTTCCAATACCAAGGGTTTTGACATAAATCCACGTTCAACAGCCGACAGATCGCCGGGTGAGGCATATTTGCGCTGGCATATGGCCTGATACGACGGAAAACACCAGTCTCACTGCGACTGAAGGGCGTGCCGTGCAGGCCTCGGCAACGCGCCAAGATGACAAAGTGTTTTCAATTTGCTATGTTAAAGCCTTTATTTTGCATCCGGTTCGTTTATCGTTTTTCAAAGAACACAAGTGAGAGGGCCTGATTCCAATGATGGAGTGGCCAAATTCGTTCAAGAACAAGCGCCGTCGCACGAAAGATCTCTTTCGCGCCACGATACTCGGCATACCTTTCGCGATCGTGCTCGCAACCCCCGGACTATCCGATGACTGGGACTACACGATCACTCCTTACATCTGGGCACCCGCGCTTGATCTGAATCTTGATGTCGGGCCCAATCCGCCGGTCAGCGGCGATGTATCCATGCTCGACGTTCTGGATGGGGCGCTGTTGTTGCAGGGTCAGGCGCGCAGAGGGCGCTGGTCGTTTCTGGGCGAATTCAATTACCTAAACCTTTCTGACGATTTTGGCATTGCGCCGACAGACCCCCGTGCCGAATGGCGCATGAAAGGTACAATGGTATCTTTGGCAGCGGGCTATGCCTTTTACGACGAGTCCGACACACGCATTGAAGCCATCGGTGGCATCAGGGCTTGGGATCTGGAGACATCGACCGAAGTGTCCAATCTGAAAGCCTCAAAAACGAGCACATTCGTTGATCCGATGATTGGTGTACGCGTGGAAACACCATTGGGACAAAGCTTCAGTTTCCACGGGCTGGCCAATATTGGCGGCAGCAACTTCGGATCTGACCGTCAGGTTGAGGCGATCGCACAAGTCAACTGGCCGTGGACAGAGCGCACCAGCTTTTCTGCCGGATATCGGTATCTGTCATTGGATTTTGACGACGATCAGGTTTTGATCGATGCGACAATGGAAGGCCCCTTTATTGCCGTCAGCTTCGACTTCTGACGCGAGCCCACCGCTAAACTAAACATAACGCATCGATTGATTGGTCAAAATCTGACCATTTTGGCAAACGTGCCTGTTATTTCCTCAACTATAGCGTGAATACCGTTGTCCTCTATGGTATACTTACGACTAAGGTCTTAGTGAGTCGCTTTGCGATCAATCCAGGCACTGAGACGGATTTGATAGTGTGCAATGGGAGAGACCGATGACTGATCTTGAAATCCAGGCTTCTAAACTTGCAGATCGGGCTGAAAAGGCAACTCACGCTGAACGTATGATGTTACAGCCCCAGATCGACCGCGTGCTGAGCACCCTTGCAATGCGTGGTGCCCCCGTGAGCGGCCGTTTGCGCCGGATCAACAACACGCTGAAAGACGAAGCCTTGGACGACATGTTCGACAACATGCCGGTCTGACCCAATCCAAACAGGTGCGAATGGCTGCTGTAGTCCGCTAATCCGACCTGTCGATAGTGCGAAGTCGGCCCGCGAATAGCATCCGTCGGTCCCATCATCAGACATCCAGGCGCAGAGACGCGGCGCGGCGTGACAGCTCTGCAACCCGATCCGTTATTTCAGACCTGAGCGGCCCGGGACGGGGTTCATCCCGTAACGTCGTGAACCAGTGCTGTGGCGGGTTTTTACCGCGACGGTTCCCGTCAAAACGCAAAGCGCGCAGTACGGCTTCCGCCTCGTTCGGCAGGTGATCCGGAATGTCATGCCCGTTGAGCGTCGCCCAAACCCCGGTCCAAAGCCGCCCGACCGACCACGGGTTATATCCACCGCCTCCCAGCACAAGCATGCGCGGCGCGATCCCTATCAAGGCTTTGGTTATGGCCCAATGCGCATTGTTGCTGAGGCTCAGATGCGCAAGCGGGTCTTCTTCCACGCCATCCGCACCACACAGCAGCACCACCGCATTAGGCCTGAACGCCTCAACCTGCGGAATGATCAACCTGTCGCGGATATAGGCCATTTCCGTATCGTTCAGGCCACGCGGCACCGGCAGGTTCAGGCCAGCCCCCCCTGCTGTGTCATCCAACAACCCGGTTCTGGGCCAAAGCCGTTCTTCGTGCACCGAAATCATCAGACACTGTGGATCGCCATGAAAACCAGCCGCGACGCCGTCACAATGGTGCGCGTCAATATCCACATAGGCAATGCGCTGCACGCCATTGCGCCTGAGGCTCAGCATGGCAAGCACCGGATCGTTGAGATAGCAAAACCCGTTCGCCCGATCCGGCATCCCGTGATGCGTCCCCCCGGGCGGGTTATAGATGATGCCCCCGTCGCGCAGCAATTCGCCCGCCAGCAGGGAGCCCCCGGCCGCCGTCGCGGGCCGTCGAAAAATTTCGGGGTAAACGGGATTGGTGACCGTGCCGATGTCATGGCGCTGCGTATCCTGCGGTGTCGGTTCCTGCGTCTCCTCTACCCGCTGCAAGGCGGCAATATATTCCGCCGTGTGCCATGCCAGCAGCGCTTTGGGCTTGGCCCTTGGCGCGGTGATGAATTGTTCGGGCGGCAGCCAGCCCATCGCACGCGACAAGTCCATAACCGTCGACACACGCGGCACCCGCAAAGGATGCCAGCGTCCATAGCTCGAGTGTCGAAAGATCTCGGCTCCTATCAGGCGCGGCGCAGTCATCCGTCTGAGCTAACACGCAGCACGGGCTCTGCAAGCCCGGGAAACAATACGCAACACGGAAAGCCTTGGCAGTATCCTGTCAAACATGCTGAAACAGCCGCCCTTTGATACGATCATGACACTATATCAGACTACGATTTCGCATTTGGCCTTTATATCAAAACGACACAGCCCAGAGCGGGGTGAAAGGGTGTTTACCATTCTGAAACGTTAATAAGCGAAAACAAGCATCGATGCTGCGTCACGCCAATCTGAAATGGCAGCCACGAAAGGCGGGACCCATGCGGGATGAAATCATCCTGAAACCTATCAATCAGGCACAGCACAGCGAGGATGCGCTGGACCTTGCCATGCGGGCTGCGGACTACGCCACGCTTGAGGTAGGGCATGCCCCTGATGACGCGTATATCCTTGATTTTTTTACCGCCGTGCCACCAGACTTGGAACCGGACTGCCTCATGCATTTCGGGATCATGGAAGGTCCTGCGATGGTGGGCATAATCTGCATCGCCGAGGGATATGAATTCCCCGATGACTGGTGGATCGGGCTGTTGCTGCTTGATCCGGCGTTTCGCGGCCAAGGTGTTGGGCGTAAAGTTTTGTCAGACATCAATAAAAGAGCGCGTGAACGGCGTATCGCTCTGCTCAAACTCGCGGTTTTGGCGGCAAATCCCCGCGCGCTCAAGTTCTGGCATCGCGAAGGGTTTACCCATCACCGGGATGCCCCCGCGACACCACAAAGCGATGGACATGACAGGATCGTGCTGAAATACCAGTTGTAACTGGAGGAGTATTTCATGCGACTGTCTGGAAAAACCGCCATTATTACCGGGGGCGCTTCGGGTTTTGGCGCGGGTATTGCACGTAAATTCATCGCAGAGGGCTGCCGCGTCATAATCGCCGATATCAATGGCGACGCCGCCGCCGAAATGGCCGTTGAACTGGGCGAGAACGCAGTGGCGCAACAGGTCGATGTGTCTGATGGCGCTTCGGTCGATACCATGGCCGAGGCTGCGCGCGCGGTCTGGGGTGATGTTGATATCCTGATCAACAATGCGGGCGTCACCCATTTGCCCGCCCCGATGGAAGACGTGAGCGAAAGCGATTTCGACAGGGTTTTGGCCGTCAACGTAAAGGCTGTCTATCTGACCGCGAAAGCCTTCGTGCCACATATGAAAGCGCGCGGTCGTGGGGTTATCCTGAATGTAGCGTCCACCGCTGGCGTGTCGCCCCGACCAAACCTGAACTGGTACAATGCCTCTAAAGGCTGGATGATCACCGCGACCAAAACCATGGCGGTCGAACTTGCGCCCAACGGCATACGCGTCAACGCGCTGAACCCGGTTGCCGGAGAAACGCCGTTGCTGAAAACCTTTCTGGGCGAAGACACGCCAGAGATGCGCGCCAAGTTTCTGTCCACGATCCCCTTGGGACGTTTTTCGTCACCGGAGGATATGGGCAATGCGGCCTGTTATCTGTGCTCGGACGAGGCGTCCATGATCACTGGTGTTGCAATGGAAGTCGACGGAGGTCGCTGCATATGAAGCCCATCAATCTGGCCGAGAAACTGGGACAGTTCACCTCTCATTGGGACCCGCATGTGGTCACGCAGTACAACGACAACGATGTCATGGTCGTTCGGTTTCAGGGTGAATTTCCTTTTCATCTGCATGAAGACACGGATGATTTCTTTCTGGTGTTGCAGGGCGAGATGACCATGGACCTTGAGGGCGCTTCCCATGTGGTCAAAGCGGGCGAGCTTTTCGTTGTGCCCAAAGGCGTGATGCATCGCCCCCGTGCCGAAGCAGAGTGTCACGTGCTGCTGATCGAACCCAAGGGCGAGCCAAATACCGGCGATCCTGCCACCGCTGCCGCCAAGCCGCACATCTGACATGCGGCCCGGCCCCCGCAACCTGATTACGGATGTTGCTGGCCTGCGGGTCGGCAATGCGCAGGACGACAGGTTGAAATCAGGAACGACCGTCCTGACGGCTGACGCGCCGTTTACCGCATCTGTTCATGTGATGGGCGGCGCGCCCGGCACCCGCGAAACCGACCTGCTGGCCCCGGATAAATCTGTCGCATCGGTCGATGCGCTGGTCCTTTCCGGAGGCTCCGCTTTTGGGCTTGAGGCGTGCAGCGGCGTTGTTGAGGGTTTGCGCGCGATGGGGCGCGGCTTTGTGCTGGGGTCCGCCATCGTGCCGATCGTTCCGGGTGCGATCCTCTTTGATCTGACGAATGGCGGGGCGAAAGACTGGGACACTAACCCCTACTCCGCTTTGGGCCGCCGTGCGCTAGAAACCGCAAGCGCCCTGTTTGAGATCGGAACGACCGGTGCCGGGACCGGCGCAACAACGGCCACCCTGAAAGGGGGTCTTGGCTCCGCATCCCTCGTGATGGACAATGGCATAACAGTCGGGGCACTGGTCGCGGCGAACCCATTTGGTGCTGTTACGACACCCGGCAGTCGCCATTTCTTTGCTGCGCCTTATGAAATGGGTGACGAGTTCGCAGGGCTGGGCCCAGACCCCACCAAGGGGCACGGCCTACCATTCCAGACCAAAACGATGCATGGCACCGGCGAGGGTGCGAATACCACAATCGCGATTGTCGCGACCGATGCGGCCCTTGATAAAGCGCAATGTCAGCGCATGGCGATTGCCGCGCATGATGGGATGGCGCGCGCAGTTGTGCCCAGCCATACGCCCATGGATGGTGATCTGGTTTTCGCGGCGGCTATGGGTGCAAAGCCCTTGAAAAATCCATTGCCGGATCTGAGCCTGATCGGCCATGGCGCAGCGCTTTGTCTGGCCCGCGCGATTGCCCGCGCTGTGTACGCCGCGACGCCAAAGCCGGGTGATCTGCTACCAAGCTGGCAGGATTTGTCTGCGCCTTAAGTGCGGTTTGCGTTGAGGTTCACAACCTTGAGGTCCCGGCCCAAAACGCGGGTGACCTGTTCAACAATGCCAAGCGTATCAAGGCCCGCTTCGCGATACATCTCCGTTGGCGACGCCTGATCAATGAAGCGGTCCGGCAGACAAATGGTGCGCAATTTGCAGCCCAGATCCAGCAGTCCTTCGGCGGCCATGGATTGCAACACCATTGCGCCAAAGCCACCCATGGCACCCTGTTCGACAGTGATGAGCGCCTTGTGGTTTTGAACAAGGTTCGCGATCAACTCCATATCCAGCGGCTTGGCAAAACGGGCATCCGCGATGGTGGCATTGATCCCTTCGGCCTCAAGCATGCGGGCCGCCGCCTCGCAATCCGACAGCAGAGTGCCCAGCGACAGGATCGCAACTTCGCCATCCCCTTCGCGGATCATGCGCCCCTTACCGATTTCAAGAACACGGCCCATTTCGGGCAGCGGCACGCCGGTCCCATTGCCGCGCGGATAGCGAAAGGCAATCGGGCCATCGTTATGCGCGCCCGCCGTGGCGACCATATGCACAAGCTCTGCTTCATCTGCGGCGGCCATCACCACCATCCCCGGCAAGGCACCAAGATACCCGATGTCGAAAGACCCCGCATGGGTTGCCCCATCAGCGCCCACAAGACCCGCCCGGTCTATGGCAAAGCGCACCGGCAGACCCTGCAGTGCCACATCATGCACGATCTGATCGTAGCCACGCTGCAAAAAGGTCGAGTAAATCGCGCAAAACGGTTTCAGCCCCGTTGCCGCCATCGCAGCGGCAAATGTCACGCCATGCTGTTCGGCAATACCGACGTCGAACACCCGGTTCGGGAACCGTTTGGCCATCCGGTCAACCCCTGTGCCCGAGGGCATCGCCGCCGTGACCGCCACGACGGAAGGGTCTTCTTCGGCCAGTGATGTGAGCGCATCCCCGAACACCGCCGTGTAAGAGGGCGCGTTTGCTTTGGCCTTGGCCTGAACGCCGGTGCCCACATTGAATTTACTGACGCCGTGATATTTGTCTGCCGACCCTTCGGCGGGCGCATAGCCCTTGCCCTTGACGGTGCAGCAATGGATCAGAACCGGTCCGGTCGCGCGTGCCTTGGCCCCGCGCAGGACACTCAGCAACTGCTCCATATCATGGCCATCAATCGGCCCGATGTAATCAAAGCCGAGTTCCTCAAAAAACGTACCGCGGCTCTCAAGCCCCGTCACCAGCTCACGGGCGCGCCGGGCGCCATCACGCACGGGTTTTGGTGCCAGCTGCTCCATGCCTTCCGCGATGGCGACAAGGCCACCAAAGGGGCCCACGCGCGACAGCTCGGAAAGGCTGGATAAATAGGACGACATCGCGCCAACAGGCGGCGCGATGCTCATTTCGTTGTCATTCAGGATCACGAACATGCGTCGGCCCTCGTGGCCTGCATTGTTCAGCGCCTCATAGGCCATGCCCGCGCTGATCGATCCGTCACCGATGACCGCGACCGCATCCCCTGTCGGCTGACCCATATCGCGGCTGACGGTAAACCCCAGTGCGGCGGAAATTGATGTGCTGGAATGCGCCGCACCGAATGGGTCATACTCAGATTCCGACCGTTTGGTGAAACCGCTGATCCCCCCGCCCTGCCGCAGGGTGGGCATCTGCTTGCGCCGACCCGTCAGGATTTTATGCGGGTAGCACTGATGCCCCACATCCCACACCAGTTTGTCGCGCGGCGTGTCGAACACCGCGTGGATCGCAACGCTGAGTTCCACAACCCCGAGGCTTGAACCAAGATGCCCACCGGTCTGACTGACCGCCTCGACAACTTCGGCGCGCAGCTCATCAGCCACAGTGCGCAGTTCGAGATCGCTCATGCTGCGTAAATCGGCAGGTCCCGCGACACGGTCTAATGTTGGGGTTTTTGTATCGGTCATAGCGCACGTCTCCTGAGTGTTCGGCGCAGGAGGCTCTTGCCAAAGCCCGTATACCGCACCGGGGAAGAAGGAAGGGGTCGCATCGAGAATAAGCCCGCTACGACCCCAGGTTCCTGTAGCCAACAGGAAGGGAACCGGGGTGTTGAGACCCCGTGCCCGGACCAAGGAAGCCAATGGTCCGTGCGAGGCTAAAAGGGGGCAACCACGCGGTCGCCCAACCTCTTATTCGTAAACTGGCGCTTCGGTGGTCGCGAGTTCGGGCCAGTCTGCAATGGCATTCATGCCTTGCATGGGTTGTTGATAGCCTTTGTGGCAGGTCTTGCAGGCCGCTTTGGGCGCATCTGCATAGACCGGTCCAAGGCGATCTTCAGGATATTCGGTTTCGAGCGGGATCAGGTATTCCTGATTCATCTCGATCACCATCTGACGTCCCAGCAGTGCCGTCGCCCATTGGGGCGTATGCTGTTCAGGGTCATAGAACGCGCGGCTGTTGTGACAGAACACGCAGTTCACCCCAAGGCTGTTGGAAAAGTAGTTCATCAGCGAGAACGTCATCTCGGTCTTCTGGATCGACGCGACTTCGATGTCGTTGGGCACACCGGCCACACGGCTTTCCAGATCGTGCACATTCACCGCTTCGTATTCCGTCAGATAGATTTCCAACGCGTTTGACGGCAATGATGTGGACTGGCTCAGTGAGGTGGCGCGGTTTTGAACCGACGCCCAACCGGCGGTCGCTTCGGTCACGGGCGTTATGTTGAACCAGATCTCTGAGGGCACGTTTTCCCCGCGGTGGCAGGTGTAGCAGTTTACACCGACCTCGCCGTTGGCATTCACGTGACCATCCCAGTTTTCATTGATGTTCTGGGTCATCTGGATCATGCGCCGCGCCACGACCTTGGTATAAAGGTCATCCGCACCATAGGTTTCCAGATCACCTTCACCATGGCAGTAGACACAGCCCTCCTCTGGAGACACCCACTGCGTCATGGCTGTCATGACACGGTTGAAGTTATCCTCTGTCAGATCACCCAGCACCTGAACATTTTCGTAAATGTCCTTGGCCAGATCTTCGCCACCTTCGGGGATATAGGGTTCTTCGGTGTAGTAGCCTTCAATCGTGGGGTCCGGCGTAAACCGGGCCACATTGAATTCCGGTACCGACATGCCCGTACCGCGTGGGCCAGTTTGCATGCTGGCCGTCTGTGCAGGATTGCCGATGCTCACGATCGCAGCGGCACCAAAGACAGCGACCCCAAGGACACCGACCAGAATGGCCGGACCAAAGATATTGGTCGGGTTATCCGCGTTCCATTTGTCAAACCACTTGGGAAACATGATCAGTTCTCCTTACCGATAAAGGCTTCGTAGGAGCCGTAGTCTTCGTAGCCGTATGAACCGTCATACATTGGCGCGAAATGGTGCTCTTGTGCCCAGATGAACCAGTTGTCCACGACTGTGCCGGTGAGCAGGATTCCGATACCGCCGGTGATCGGGGTCAGAACCGCGAACCACCATGCCCAACGGTGGATGCCTTCCATGGTGGCGTTAAAGCCCATGGTCCAGCGCCAGAACAATGCCGCACGTTCGGTGGCTGTACCACGGTCATAGATCTGCTCCAGCTCGCGGTCGCCGCCGTAACGGGTCACCGCCAGAATGGTGCCGCCATGCATACAGAACAGCAGGACAGAGCCATAAAGGAACACGATCGAAAGACAGTGGAACGGGTTGTAGTAAAGGTTGCCGTAGCGGATCGAAAACGCTGTCGTCCAGTCAAGGTGCGGGAAGATACCGTAAGGCACCGCCTCAGACCAGGACCCCATCAGGATCGGACGGAACAGGCCCAGCACGAGGAACAACCAGACCGCAGCCGCAAAGCCCCAGAAGATATGTTTCCCCATCTTGTGCTGTTCGGCGAGCAGATACGCGCGCAGCAGCCACGTCATGACCGACACCAGTAAAAAGAAACTGGCGATGATGTACCAGCCGCCATCGTTCAGCGGTGGCATGGTCAGCCCATATTCAGGCGAGGGCGGCTCAAGTGCCAGCCAGAACAGCTGCCGGATGAATTGTGGGATCGACCAGCCGACCTGTGCCAGCATGTTGAAGCCCACGATCACGAACCATGCCAAACCGGTGCCGAAAGCGACCATCGAGGTCCAGCCCCAGTAATAAGGCCCGATCTGCCCGTTGCCGATCAGACCGGCAAGCGAGTTGAAGAATGGCTTTCCAACCCGTTCTTCGTGCATGTTATTGCCAGCGTCGTCCATGCCCATTTCGGGTTTGCCACGGACCTGAACCTGCGTGAAGATGTTTTGATAGTCAGGATACATCATTTCACATCCCCCCTACGATAGCGATGGGTTCACCCCAGATCGGCATATCCAGCCACCAGTTCCACCATTCGGGCCAACCAGCCGTCCAGACGGGACCAGAGATGATGATACAAACCGCCGACCAAAGACCGGCATTGATGGCCAGCAGGTAACCGACGCGGTGAATGCCGAGTGTGCCGACCGAATAACCGATGAAGTCGCGGAAGAACGTGTCTTCGTGATCGGGCGTCTTGGCCTCTTCGCCCTTTTCGGGGTTACAGGCTGACAGGATCAGGCCGCCATGCAGCGCAAGGGCCAGTGTCGTGGTAAAGAACAGCGTCACGGCCAGCATATGCGCCGGGTTATAATGGAAGTGCAGATAGGCGTAGCCTGTGTTGCTCACCCAATCGAGGTGGCTGAAGATCCCATAGGGGAAACCATGTCCCCAGGCACCCATCAACAACGGGCGGAAGATCACGAGCGTCATATAAGCGATGATCGCTGCGGCAAAACCGAAGGGCACGTGATAGCCCATGCCGAGCTTGCGGCAAATCTCAACCTCGCGCAGCGCCCAGCTGATGAACGCGCCTGTCGCACAGATCGTGATGATCTGCCACAACCCACCCTCAAGCAGCGGTGCCAGACCCAGACCGTAACTCAGGTCGGGGGGGGCGATATTGATAAGCCAGGGGTTGAACGTCCCTTGCTGGGAAGCGCCCCAGAAAATCAGGATTGTCCCGAGTAGTGCAAAAAAGGCGGTCGTCACTCCAAAGAAGCCAACGTAAAAAGGCCCCACCCAGAAGTCGAACAGATCGCCTCCGACCAGCGTCCCTCCGCGGACGCGATATTTTCTTTCGAAGCTGAGCAACGCCATCTTCTATTCTCCGCGTGTGCGGCACGCCTGTTTCGAACCGGTACGACAAAGGGCTGCGCGAGATGCGCAAGGGACCGCTTTGTCGACATGCATCCAAGGCGGAGGCCGTCGATAAATTAAGTTACGAGTTCGCTGCGGGCGTGTAACGCATACACAAGACCGCCCGCAGCATTGATAGTCTGAAAGCCGGTATTCCGGTGGCGCATCTTACGATGCGCCGCCAGATTACTGACCGCCTGCGGCGGCTGCCGCCTCGAACCAGTTCAGGCCGCTGCTGAGTACCACAAGGTGGATCATCGCTGCCAAAAGGAAGAGGAAAACGCCCTGTGCCACGAAAACGCGACGGGGGTCGAAGATCAGCCAGATCTTATAGAACTTTGCCATATCTTTCTCTCCTTAACCGAACCACGGACGCCAGATGTAAGTCGCCAAGTGAGCGACCACAGCAACTGCCGCGAACAGGAAAAGCCCGCTCATGTAGACAGAATGCAATTCTTGCGCCTGTTCGTCTGTAAGACCTGTGAAGGACAGGTCGGTATTATCAGCCATAAATATTCCTCCGGAACGTTATGCTGACGCCGTGCACCCCACGGCTGGGTCCTTTGGGAGTTGCCTCCCTCCGGGCTCTGAAAACCTGTTCCCAGGGTTCCAGTCTCTGGACTCGACAGGCGCACACATGTCGAGAATTCGGGTCGGATCACATGCTTGCCATGCAATCCAAACGAAAAGTTTTAGTAGGCCGAAAAGATCATCGGCGTGATGATCCGGGCCTGGCTCCACGCGCGGGCCATTGGGCCTTTGTCGGTAAAGCTGCGGGACTTGATCGCGTGCATGGCCCATGTCAGGGTCGCAAGCGGCAAGGTCGCCACGAAAATAATTGCGAAATAGACGCTGAATTCGACGCCATTCTTGCGCTTCACATGCTCGCGCGAATGCGCGGGGGCTTGCACGGTGGTGTCCATCATGTCTGATGTCATATCGCTCATGTCTGATCCTCCAAATCAGGGCCGGCTATTGCCGGGTCCAACGCGCGCACAGTGCTGAGCACCACACGTTCGTCGCCTGCGGCCAATGCCGCTTTCTCTGCTGCATCACGCAATGTTTTTGCAGCTGAAATTCGTGTCAAAATCGGATGCGTCTCGACGATCGAGTCGAGCATCGCCTGCGCGTCCACATCCCAGGGGAAGTCGCGCCGCAGCGGTGTCAGGGTCGCATCCGTTGCATCCATCTCCGTGCCAAGCGGCAGGATGTGGAAAAGTGCGTCAAACAACCCGTTGCAAATCTCCTGCAACAGATAGGTGGCCCCCGCATAGCCCATGAAAGGCGTTCCCGTATGACGGCGGATCGCCGCGCCCGGGAAGCTCGCCGGGATAAAGGCCGGTGCCGGGCCAAAGCCCGCCTTTTGCTCGGCCATGTACATTTTCTCGTTGATCGACCCCATCACGATCAATGGCTTTTTCTGGCCAATCATCGCGCGGACTTCTTCATTGTTGGTCTTCTTGCCAGCAATGCGGGCGACCGCAAAGGCGCAAGGGAACCCAAGGTCGTCTTCAAGAAACTGCCGAATGCCACGGGCGTAGGTCTCATTTGCCACGATGCCAAAGCTGGCGGTGGCAAAGAAATCCTGCGTGACGGAACGCCAGAGATCCCAGACCGGTTTAATGGTCGAATGCTTTTCTTGCGTGATGAAAGGTTCGGGGTCGAGGCCCACCAAATTCCCCAGTGCGCGCAGGAATTTCGTAGTGCTCTCGACCCCTATCGGGGCTTGTAGATACGGCTTGGCAAGAAGCTCGCTCAACCCGCGCCCGAACTCGCGGTACATGCAGATGTTCACATCCGCATTTACCAGATCTCTCATTTCGGCCACATGGGCGCCCAGAGGCAGCACCATGTTGACCTCGCAACCGATCCCTTCGACCAGTCGCCGTATCTCGGCCAGATCGGATGGCATGTTGAACGTGCCATACATCGGACCGAGGATATTAACGCGAGGACGCGCACCATCCCCGCGTTTTTTCTCGGGCGGCATCCGACCCTTGGTCATACCGAACTCGGTAAAGATCCAGGTCATCGCCCGATCTGCCGCTTCCCATTGATCCTCATCAATGGTGCGTGGCAGAAATCTCTGAATGTTTGTGCCTTGTGGCGTTACGCCACCGCCGATCATCTCGGCAATTGATCCGGTCACCACGACGGCGGGCAGTGCAGGATCAAGTGTCTCCCACGCGCGCTTCATGGATTCTTCCGTACCGGCACCCATTTCGCCTTCGCCCAGACCGGTTACCACGATGGGCAACTCATGGGGTGGCAAGGCATCGGTGTAATGCAAGACGGATGTGACGGGCAGGTTTTCGCAGCCCACAGGACCGTCGATAACAACTTGCAATCCTTTGACAGCGCAAAAGGCGTAAACCGCGCCCCAATAGCCGCCCGCGCGATCATGATCTGTGACTAGCACGAGCCACCTCCGATCAACGGGGTGCGCACGCGGGTTTTTATCAAAACCCACTGCCGCGCACTCTGCGCAAAATATGAATTTTGCGCAGTCACTAAATCATCTCCTGCGCTTTGGCGGCACGCGCAAGCTTGTCGATTTTCTTCTGGTGTTGCGCACGGAAGTCGGGGCGCAGGTTTGGCGCGCCCTCCCAGACACCGGCGGTATCGCCTGCGCCCACACCTTCAAAGAATTCCTTCATATGCGCCATGCGCTCTTTGTTGCTCATGGCCGCATTTATGACTGTCGCGAGCGATCCCGCACCGGCAACACCCATCAGGGGCCGCGCCGAAATCAGATTGGTAAAGTAAAGTCCGGGGATGCCGAGCTGTTTGGCTTTTTGCACAACAGGCGTTGTCCCGATGGCAAGGTCGGGCTGGATCGCCTCCATGGCCGCGCAATCATCTTCGAGTGATGCGCGGTACTTCACCTTGACGCCCTTGGCTTCCAGCCATGCCGCGTCATCCGCAGACCAGGGTGAATTGGCGCATGCGGTGCCGACGTAGGGAACATTCGCCCCGCTTTCGATCAGCAAACGCGCGACCAGCAGTTCGGAACCTTCATAGCCCGACAGCGTGATCGTCCCGTTAATCGGCGTTGCGGCAAGCGCGCCCTTGATCGCAGGCAGCACAGCGTTCTGCGCCGCAGCGATATCTTCGGCAGACACGCCATGTGTTTCGCCAATGGCCTTGAGCCACGCCGCCGTCCCGTCATAACCAACCGGGGCAGAGCCCACGACGGGCCGCCCGGCGGCTTTGAATTCACGGACCGTATCCACGTAGAATGGATGTATCGCGGCCACCACAGCGCAATCGAGTGCTGCATAAAGCTCGCGCCACTCCCGACAAGGAAGCACCGGTCCTGCTGCAAGCCCCATCGGCGCCAGCATCTGACCGATCATCATCGGATCAGCGGGGAACATCTCCCCCAGCATGGCGACGGTTGGACGTGCAGATTTCCCACCCACGGGTGCCGCCACCGGCCCCGCTGTCGCTTCAGCGCGGGCATAGTTCAGCATTGCACCGGCCAGAACATCTTTGGCCTCTGCATGTGTGGGAACTCCAAATCCGGGCACGTCGATTCCGACGATCCGGACACCATTGATTTCTTTGGGCAACAAACGCAGCGGCACACCGCTGGCTGTCGGCACACAAAGGTTGGTTACAACAATCGCATCATAGCGATCAGGATCGGCAAGCTCGTGGACACTATCACGAATGTCCTCAAAGAGCTTTCCGGTCACAAGGCTTTCCGAGTTGAACGGCACATACCCGACCGAGCGGCGCGCGCCGTAAAAATGGGACACAAACGTCAGGCCGTAGACACAGCAGGCCGAGCCGCTGAGCACTGTCGCCACGCGCTTCATCCGCAGGCCAACGCGCAGACTGCCAAAGGCCGGGCACATGGATTGTGGTTTGTCATGCGGGCCAACAGGGTAATCCGCCTTGAACTTGTCCAGCAGTTCGGACTGGCCGGCATTGCGCGCAGCCTCCGCCATGTCGCCACCGGAATGACAGCCCATCGCATCGGCAGGTGCGTCGCTTGCCACACGGGACACATCACCATGCGGGTGACCTTTGATCACCTCCACGTCGGCGGCATCGTCATATGTGACTTCGTTTTTCACTTGCCGGTTTCCTCTAGCTTAATGCCCATCTGCGAAACGCTGCTTAGCAATTCGCGGGTCTGTTCGATGGCTTCCTGCGCGACCTCATGCATGCAAAGGGATTTGACCCCGCGCAAATGTCCGCGATCAATTGCGCGCTGCGATTTTGCAAAGCGCTCACGCATCGTCATAGACAACCTCCAGCGAAGGCTTGGGTTCAGCGTTCTTGCCGCGCATGTCCACATCCGTGGCCGGGACAAGAACATAGTCGCCCCCCGTTTCAGAGGCGTCGAAAAGGTCCAGCAATCCGTCCTGATCCAGCGGCGTTGGCCGAACCGGAGGGGCGACAGCAACATTATCACCCAAGGCTGCGAACATATCGCCCCACTGGGATTTGCTGGTGCCGACGATCTGGTAGTTTGCAGATTTCTTGCGCAGGTCATCGTCCTGCGGGATGGATGCGAGAACCGGAATGTCGACCGCTTTGGCAAAGGCCGCCGCTTCGCCTGAGCCGTCATCCTTGTTTATGACCAGTCCTGCAACACCGACATTGCCGCCCATCTTGCGGAAGTACTCAACGGCGGAACAGACGTTGTTCGCCACATAGAGAGACTGCAAATCGTTCGAGGCAACCAGGATCACCTTTTGCGCCATGTCGCGGGCAATGGGCAGACCAAAGCCGCCGCAGACCACGTCGCCGAGGAAGTCGAGCAGGACGTAGTCGAAATCCCAGTCATGAAAGCCAAGCTTTTCCAGCAGCTCAAACCCGTGGATGATCCCACGACCACCGCAGCCGCGACCCACTTCGGGGCCACCAAGTTCCATCGCGAACACACCGCCGCGCTTGAAGCAGACATCACCGATCTTGACCTCTTCGCCTGCAAGTTTCTTGCGCGTCGAGGTTTCGATGATCGTCGGGCAGGCCTTGCCCCCAAAGAGCAACGAGGTCGTATCAGATTTCGGATCGCAGCCGATCAACAGGACGCGCTTGCCTTGCTCGGCCATCATGTGGCTGAGGTTTGCGAGCGTAAAGGATTTGCCGATACCACCCTTGCCGTAGATCGCGATGATCTGCGTCTTGGATGTGGGCTCGCCTTGCGGGACTTCCAGCGTAGGCTCAGCCTGCGCTTCGTCACGCAAACGTTTGTCGAAGTCCTTCAGGTTTGGAACCTCATCTTTCATGCCACGTCCTTCCAGTTCAATATCATCTTGAGACAGTCCGGGTCCGTGAATGCCTGAGCGTAGGCCGCCCGTGCATTCAGGTGGCTGGCCTGATGTGTAATAAGATTATCGAGGCTGAGCGATCCGCCCTCGACAAGTGCGCGCGTCGCTGCAAGATCGTCATGTGTCCACTCAGCCGCCACACGGAACCGCGCCTCTTTCATAAAGGCAGGCGGAAAGGCAAAGCTGATCGGCGTTGTGTAAAACCCCGCCAGCACGATTTCACCGCCCTTGGCCAGACGCCCCACCAGATCGTTGAGCACCTCAACCGAACCGGAAGCATCATAGACCGATGTATAATCCCGGCGCGGATCGTCTTCGGGCGCGATCACCTCATAGCCTTGCGCACCCTTGCGACGGCTTTCGTCAATTTCCCAAACCATCGGCGCAGGCGCACCGGCGGCAATTGTCAGACGCGCCAGCAAACGGCCCAGCACACCGTGACCCACGATCAGGTCGGGGACGGATTTGTTCAGACCGGCCATGGAATGGCGCGCCGTCGCGGCCAGCGCCAGAAGCGCGCCGCTTGCACCGTGCCCCGCATCAATACGGGTCACACGATCCGACGCGGTAACGACACGCGACGCCGCCCCCCCGAACAGACCAAAGGCACCATCATAGCAATTCGCACCGGGGACAAACACACGTTCGCCAACCTTGAACCCTGTGGCCTTGTCGGCCTCAACCACTTCGCCCACCGCTTCATAGCCGGGCACAAGCGGATAACCCATGCCGGGGAATGGGGGCATCTCTCCGGACCAGAAAAGCTTTTCCGTGCCTGTTGAAATACCGGAGTGTTCAATCTCGACCACAAGATCCCCGTCACCCGGCGCATGTAGCTGCAGGGTGTCAACATCGAGGTCTTTGGGACCTTTCAGAAGAACGGCTGTGGTGTCCACTGGTTTGGCTCCTTCCGGCTGAGTCCTGGGGCAAATACTGTCCAGCAAGACTCACAGATTCTGGCTTCGTTACATGTCAGTTTAAACTTACACGTCAGTGTGTCAACTATAATTGACACATTTTGCGTCATTGATTTGGCTTGCGTGCCGAGATCACCCGCGTCACGTAATTACGCGCCGGGCGGGGGCAGCGGATGTCGGTAAAACCAGCCGCCTGACACAGCGCTGTGATCTCTTCGGCTGACCGTGTGCGCCCTGTCTGCATCGCCATTGTGTAAAAGGCGAAATACACATCCCCCGTCCGATCCGGCTGCGCGCCGCCGCCCATGGGTTCCGAGATGATCAGCCGCCCGCCATCCGGCAGCGCGTCAAAGACGTCATCCAGCAGCGTCGCCACCGTGTCATCGGCGTGATCATACAGAACCCGGATCAGGGAAATCGCATCTGCCCCATCCGGCAAGAGGTTATCGCGGAACGAACCGGGGTGCAGGGTGACACGATCCATCATCCCCGCCAGTTCAAACCGCGCCGTGGCGCCGGGTGTGACCTGCGGCAAATCAAAGAGGGACATTTTCAGGCGGGGATAAGCATCCCCCACCGCCTTCAAAAACGCGCCCGTGCCCCCACCGATGTCCAGCAAATGCTGCACGCCTTTCAGTGACACCGTGCGCAACGTATCCTGCGCCACCAAAAGCTGGCTCTGCGCCATCAGATCGGAATAGGCCTCGGCCACCTGCGGGTCGATCTCACCACGCGCGCCGAATACATAGGGCCAGAATTCGGACAGCTCCGTGCGCTCCGGTCCGCGTAGCAGATCGACGGGATCTTTCAGGTCTGCGTAAAAGGCCCGGTGATGACGAATCATCGCCTCCAACCCCGGCACCCCCATCAGAGCCGCGCCCTTGCGCGCCAAACTATATTGCCCGTTCCGCGTCCGCTTGAGCAATTTCAACGCGGCTGCGGCCTGCAACAAGACCTGCATCCGTTCGGGCGGGATCGCCGTCGCCCGCCCCAGCACCTCCGCCGATTGCGGCCCACCGCGCAGACGACGCAGCAAGTCAAGCTCCACCACAGCCATCAAGACCTGGCTTTGCACAAACCCCTGCACCACATCGAAAAGGATCGCACCATCCCGGCGCGCCTGTCCGCGTGTCAGCGGAAACCAACTCGCCCAACTTTGAAAACCGGGGCTGGCAACCAGACGGTTCAGCCAACCGCCGCGCCACTCCGGCATGTCCTGCGCATGGTCCGGCCTTGCTATGTCAGACATTACTGCGCGAGGCCGCAACATTCGGGGCCACAGGCGTCAGACGCTCTGCATATCTGCGCACCATATCGGCCAGTTGCGCCTCGCCCCGGCAGGATGGGATGGAGGCAATAGCCCCACCCAGAATATCCTTGAGCCGCGAAATCGCCCCCTGAACACCCAAGAGCGTCACCGCATTGGGCCGCCCATGCAGATCATCCTGACCGGCAGGCTTGCCCAGTGTTTCGGCGTCATAAAGAGCGTCGCGCAAATCATCTGCGACCTGAAAGGCCTCACCGATCCGCGCACCCAGTTCAAACCATGGCTCAGCGTCCTGACCGGCAGCCACCGCCCCCATCTGCGTCGCCGCAATGAACAGTGCCCCGGTCTTGGCCTGATGATAGGCGGACAGATCAATCTCCGCCTCGCTCTCCCAGCCCTGCCCGGCGCAGATGCCGCCCGGCATGCCAGTGCGTTGTGAAAGAATGAGAATCATTTGCGCCACACGGTCGGGCGCAAGGCCGGACTCGCGCGCCAGAATTTCGAAAGCCAGCACGATCAGACTATCACCCGCCAGCACCGCCAGCGGCTCAGAATAGGCTTTGTGCACCGAGGGCTTGCCGCGGCGCATATCCGCGTCGTCAAAACAAGGCAGGTCATCATGCACAAGGCTGGCACAATGGATCAGTTCCAGCGCAGCAGCAGCCGCATCTGTCAGCTTGGGTTGATCATCGCCACAGGCCATCGCAACGGACGTAAGAATCGTCGGCCGGATGCGCGCGCCCCCCGGCGCAGTCGCATATCCAAGCGCGGATGACAGCCTGACAGGCACAGCCCCCCGCCCCTGCCCAACGGCGACAGCTTGCGCAATGGCGGCTTCAATTCGCGAATTCATGCCCATGTGGAGATCCTTTCGAGCGCAAGTGTCAGTTTTTTCCGACACTAAAGTGTAAATCATACTGGACACTTTCGTCATTCGAGTCAACAATCCCTTATGCATGTTTCAACAGCCCCCCTTATTCCCGACAGGCCACGCGCCATCGTGATTGGTGCGGGCATCGCAGGTCTTGCCGCCGCGCTGCGCCTTGCGACCAGCGGCATGCAGGTCACTTTGCTTGAGCGGCACAACCACCCCGGCGGGAAAATCAGAACCGTACACAGTGCGGCAGGACCGGTTGATGCCGGGCCCACCGTCCTGACCATGCGCCACGTCTTTGATGATCTGTTCGCCTGCGCGGGCACGCGGCTCAAGGACCATGTGACGCTTGTGCCACAAAGCGTCCTCGCGCGGCACTTCTGGCCCGATGGCAGCAAGCTGGACCTGCACGCAGACCCGCTTTTGACCCGCGACGCCATAGCCGCCTTCGCCGGAAACAAGGCCGCAGATCAATTCATGCGTTTCAACAGACGCACCCAACAGCTGTTTGATGCGTTTGACGCGCCGATGATGCAGGCGCCCACGCCCAAGATGCGTGAACTTGTCCCGCATGTCCTCAAACAACCGCAGTTGATTGCCGCGATGGCCCCGCTGTCGACGTTGAAAACATCGCTGGGCCGCGCCTTCAGCGACCCAAGGCTTTCACAACTCTTTGGCCGCTATGCCACATATGTGGGCGGTGCGCCGCATCTCAGCCCGGCGATCCTGTCGCTGATCTGGCAGGCAGAGGCCGCAGGCGTCTGGGTGGTTGAGGGCGGCATGCACAAACTGGCCCACGCCATCGCCAAACTGGCGCGACACGCAGGTGTCGACATCCGCTACAACACCCACGTGGACCGCATCAAAACAGTGGGCGGGCGCGCCGTGGGCGTTGAAATCGACGGCACCTATCTGCTGGAAGCCGACGCCATCCTCTATGCAGGCGACCCCCGCGCCTTGGCCACTGGCAGCATGGGTACGGACCTAAAGGTCGTCGCCCCACAAACCGCCAAACTGCCCAGATCTTTCTCGGCCCGTGTCCACAGCTTTGCGGCAACCCCGCAGGGCCATGATCTGGCCCATCACAATGTCTTCTTTGCAGCAGACCCGGATCGCGAGTTTACCGAATTGATGGCAGGCCGCATGCCCGCGGATCCCACACTGTATCTCTGTGCCGAAGACCGAGGTCACGGCGCAGACATCCCCAACCTTGAGCGTTTCGAGATGATCTCGAACGCTCCCGCAACAGACAAACACACTCCCCCACAGGAGATTGAAAAATGGCACCAGCAGATCATGCGACAGATGGCGGATATGGGCGTGACTTTCACACCGATGCCGACAACAGCGACACTCACAACGCCGCAGGACTTCGCGACGCTCTTTCCCGAAACGCTCGGCGCGCTTTACGGCCAGACGCCGCATGGGCTGACGGCAGCGCTTCAGCGTCCGACGGCACAGACACCGATCGCGGGGCTTTGGCTCGCGGGGGGCGGCACGCATCCGGGCGCGGGGGTCCCGATGGCGACACTCTCCGCCCGGCACGCGGCAGAGGCGATCTTGCGCGCCCAAACTTCAACGTCGCTGTCGGCCCCAACGGCTACGCCTGGTGGTATGTCGACGGGCTGAGCGATTGCGGCACGCGCGCGGTTTCCGTCATCGGATTTATCGGATCGGTGTTTTCGCCGTGGTATCGCTGGTCCGGGCGCAAATGCCCGCAGGATCACGTCTGCATCAATGTCGCCACCTACGGGCCCGGCGGACGGTTCACCATGACCGACCGGGGGCAAAGCGCGCTGCGCCAGACCGCCTCCCGGCTGCAGGTCGGCCCGTCGATGATGCGCTGGGATGGCAACGATCTGGTCATTGAAATCAACGAGGTGTCCAGCCCGCCCCTGATCAACCGCATCAAGGGCGAAATTCGCGTCACCCCTTCGGCCATCACCAATGTCGAACTGCCCCTGACGCCGGATGGTGCCCACATCTGGCGACCGTTTGCGCCCCGCGCACGCATCAGCGTCGATATCGACCGCCCCGGCTGGCAATGGCAGGGCGAGGGCTATTTCGATGCAAATTTCGGATCCCGCGCGCTGGAAGAAGACTTCAGCTATTGGACATGGGGCCGGTTCCCGACCGCAAAGGGCGCCACTTGTTTCTACGACGCCACGCGTCTTGATGGCACGGAACTGTCAGCAGGATTTGCCTTTGATCATGACGGCAACGCGCGCGATATTGAAATGCCCCCGAAAACCGGGTTTCGCCGAACGCTCTGGGCCGTGAAACGCGAGACGCGCGCCGATGCGGGCTATAAACCCCATCAGGTGATGAGCATGCTCGACGCTCCGTTTTATTCCCGCTCTGCCGTGCGCACGAAGATCGACGGCGAGGAAACAACCGGCGTGCACGAAGCGCTTGATCTGACCCGGTTCCGATCCCCGCTTTTAAAACCCATGCTCGCCGTGCGCGTGCCCCGCCGGAAAAACTGGATTTGGGACTGACCGGCCTCCCTGCACTGCAAGACAGGCGTTCGGTAGCGTTAGAAACTCTCAGGTTGCGCTCTTAATGTAAAATTTCTACTCAGGGTGTATTGGATCGTCAAAACTGAATCGACCCGACCCAAGCCTGAGGATCAGAACATGTATCATATCAAAGCCGGCACCATAGCAGGACTGCTGGCCCTCGCCGCAGGACCCGCAGTCGCGCAGGGCAGTGCTTGGACCTACGAGGGGTCGTTCTATCTTTTCGCTTCGGAGACGACGCTGAACGTCGGCGGGCTCGAGGGCGAACTCAGCTTTTCCGATGCGCTCGATAATCTGGAATTTGCAGGCATGGGCGCGTTTGCGGCCAGCAACGGTCAGTGGACGTTCATCGCGGATCTGATGTATTTCAACCTCGGCTTTGAAAACAGCACACCGGGTGACGCGTTTTCGCGCCTCGACACGTCCTCCAAGACCACCGTTTTCAACGCTCTGGCGCTGTACAAAATGCGGGATGCACCAACGTATTCGCTCCACCTCGGGGGCGGCTTGAGGTATTTCAACACCGATACAACCTTGCGGCTGCGCCCCGGCACCCAGCCCGGAAGAACGGTCGGCGACGACAACAGCTGGACCGACCCGATCATCGCAGCGATGGGACGTTTTAAGCTATCCGATACATGGAGCACCACGATCTCTGCCGATTACGGCAATTTCATCAACGACCGCGAGACCTATCAGTTCACAGTTACATTCGACTATGAATTCGCAGAAAACTGGACGGCGCGCGCCGGGTATCGGTATCTGAACGTGGACAATGACGGCGATGATTTCCAGCTGGAACAAACAGGACCGGTATTGGGCGTTTCCTACAGGTTTTAACCGTAAAGACCTGCGGGCGGGACACGTGCTGTTTGCTGTCTAGACCACAGCTCTGGCAGGTTTCAGGTCGCGACATGTGGCGGGTTGCGCGCCACATCCGGGTTCAGCCACCACACACCGGCGTTGAGGGATGCGGCAATTGTCACCCAGACCAGATAGGGTATGAACAAGAGGGCTGCGATCTGATCCACAGACCACATCACGATGATCCCACCGAGCACCACAAACCAGAGAACAGAAACGACCGCCATGCCCAACCTGATGTTCCTGATCCCGAAGAACACAGGCGTCCACAACCCGTTGAACGCGATCTGCAAGGTCCAGAAAGCCATCGCCACCGCGTTGTTTTCAGCCATCGCGATCCGTGCGCCCGCCACAGCGATGCAGACATAAAGCACGCTCCAAGTAACGGGAAATACCCAGTCGGGCGGGGTAAACCACGGCTTTTCCAGTTTTCGATACCACGGACCCGGCGGGAACAACCCACCGGTGAGGCCCGCGCCAACGCAGGCGACCAGAAATAAACTGAATAAAAGCCAGAACATGACTGTCTGGTAGGGCTAACGCTTTAGCCTGTCAACTCGGCACGTTGCGCCTGACGCCGGGACTCGAGGGTCGAAAGGATAGAAATCAGTGCATCACTGCGTGAGCTTTGCGGCGCACCCACCGCCGTGGCATCCACCAGAAACTGCACTTCCGGCAAGGGTCGCGCATAGAGCACTGAGGATTTCGGCATGATCATGCTCGCACCGCTCAGCAACATGGACTGACCCAGCCAGCCGATCTTTTGCCATTTATTCGTGCGCGCCCGCGCGGATATTGAATCGTAGCCCATGCGCGTCAACTGGCTGCCGATACCGGCATAGATGAACCGCGCGCCATAGATCCCCGGACGACACCCGCGCGGCAATGCGCCAACACCCGCTTCGGAGCGCATGTAAAGGCGGTTGGCCTCCATCACCAGACGCTTGACCATGCCCCGCACGGCCTTTGTGGCCTCGGGGTCGGCAAAAAAGGCTTCGACCTCTATCCCGGCCTCCTCCAGCCAGTCCAGCGGCAGATAAATGCGCCGCTCCAGCGCGTCCTCGCCCACATCGCGGGCAATATTGGTCAACTGCATGGCAACGCCCAGATCACAGGCCCGCGCCAGAGCATCCGCATCGCGCACCCGCATCAATACGCACATCATCGCCCCAACGGCCGAAGCCACCCGCGCGGAATAGTCTTTCACACCGGACAGGGTATCATACCGACGCTCTGCCGCGTCCCATGCCAGCCCTTCGAGCAAGGCATCAGGCAACGCGCGGGGCATCTCGAATTCCTCCACGATGGCCGCAAAAGCACGATCCGTCGGCGCATTCTTGGGCCGCCCCGCATAGACCTGATCCAGCCGATCCCGCAGCCGCAAGACCGACGCGACCTTGTCCTGTTTCAGATCGACCTCATCATCCGCCAAACGGCAGAACGCATAAAGCGCCAAGGCCGGGTCCCGCACATGCGCGGGCAGCAATTTGGACGCCGCATGAAAGGACAGAGACCCATGACGGATCGCCTCGCGGCAGTGCTCCATATCCGCGGGCGCGATCATTTCACTGTCTCCGCATCAGGCACCAGTTTGCCCAGCACCTCAGCGGTCGAAATCACCCCCGGCACCCCTGCCCCGGGATGCGTGCCCGCGCCCACCAGATACAACCCCTTTGCCTCTTCCGAGACATTATGCGGGCGGAACCACGCGCTTTGCAGGATGCGCGGCTCAATCGAAAACCCCGCCCCCAGCGGGCTGAGGTAACGGTCGCGGAATGTCTCGGGTGTAAAGACGACCTCGGTGCTGATCTTATCGGCCAGACCGGGCAGCAGCTGGTCTTCCAACACCTTCAGCATCTTGGCCTTGTACTTGGGCTCTTCCACGGCCCAATCGACCCCATTGTCGTGCCCCAGATGCGGCACAGGGCTGAGCACATAGAACGTATCATCGCCCTCAGGCGCAACGCTCGGATCGGTGACCGAAGGGCGGTGCACATAAAGGCTCATGTCGTCACACAGCTTGCCCTTGATAAAGATATCCTTGAGCAATCCGGCATAGCGCGGCCCGTTCAGGATCGTGTGATGCCCCACATCCTTCCAGTCGTTCCGCGTGCCCTTCGTGCCAAAGTACCATACGAACAAGCTCATGGAATAACGCGTCTTTTTCAGCTTGGCAGGCGTCCAGCGTTTCTTTTTGTGGTTGCGCATCAGCCGCGTATAGGTGTGGCCCGCATCCGCGTTTGACACCACCACATCCGCGCCCATTTCCAGCCCGCTTTCCAGCCTGACGCCGGTGACGGTGCCATCGCGCACCACGATCTCGTCCGCTTCGGTGTTCATCAAAAGCGTACCGCCCTGATCTTCGATCACGCGCCCCATCGCCTGCGCCATACCGGCCAGACCGCCCATGGCGTAATGCACCCCGAACTCCTTTTCGAGGTAGGCCACGAGGATATACATCGACGTCACGTGCAGCGGATCACCACCAATGAACAGCGGATGAAAGCTCAGCGCCATGCGCAGCTTTTCGTCCTTCACCCGGCTCGCGGCATGGGCATAGACCGATTTATCCGCGCGCAGCAGCGCAAACGTCGGCAGCACCTTCACCAGATCCCACAGCTTGTGCATGGAACGCCGGCCAAGATCTTCGAACCCGAACCAATAGCGTTTCGAGCTATCCACCAAAAACTTGTCGAACCCCGCCAGATCACCCGGCGCCAGCTTGGCCACTTCAGCCCGCAGCTTTTCAGTGTCCTGCTGGGCGACAAATTTCGTGCCGTCCGGCCAGCGAATTTCGTAAAACGGGTCCAGCGGTTTCAGCGTCACATCCGCGTCGAAATCACGCCCACAGGCCTGCCATAACTCACGATAAAGCTGCGGCACCGTGACAATCGTCGGGCCCAGATCAAAGCGGTGCCCGTCCTTCCAGATCGCGGAACCACGCCCGCCGGGAACGTCCAGTTTGTCAATCACCGTAACGCGGTAGCCTTTCGCCCCAAGCCGCATGGCCGCTGCCAGCCCGCCCAGTCCCGCGCCAATCACGATGGCGCGCGCGCCCGCGCGTTCGCCACTTTCAACAGATTCGATAGTATCAATACGTGTCATCATATACCCACAGTAGATGTGTCTAGTTGACTTGACAATTGTGATCTTCCATTTTGGCGGAATTGGTGTCAGACTAAGTTGACACTTGCGAAAGAACCTGTGCGCGAAATGACCAAACGACCCGTTGTAACCATCAGCTTTTTCCGCTTTTCGCGGATCACGGCGCGTATTTGGGCACTGTACATGATGGGACGGGCGCGCCTGTCCCTGCCCTCGGTTCCGGGAATCGGTTTCTGGAAACTCTGCGGCTCCGGCAGTGGCGAAGGTTTCACCCCCCTGCCCAACACCGCCGTTTTCGCAATCCTCGCCACCTGGCCAGACGAGCAAACAGCGCGCACGCAAATCGACCGAGCCCCGATTTTCGACAAATACCGCAGCAAGGCATCCGAAAGCTGGACCGTTTTTCTCGAAACCAGCTCTGTGCGCGGCGTCTGGTCCGGGGACACGCCGTTTCACCCCACTGGCCAGAAAATCACCGGCCCGCTTGCAGCTTTGACGCGCGCCACCGTAAAGCCATCCCTTGCGCTCAAGTTCTGGCGACGGGTCCCTGACATCAGCCAGATGATCGGCAGCGATAACAATGTGGCCTTCAAGATCGGCATCGGAGAGGTGCCATTGCTGCATCAGGTGACCTTTTCGATCTGGCCGGACGCCAACGCCATGGCCGCCTTTGCGCGACATAACGGGCCACATGCCTCCGCCATTCGGGCCGTTCGCGACGAGGACTGGTTTTCCGAAGAACTCTACGCCCGTTTCGCCATATTGGGCGATACAGGTTCATGGGAGGGCGCAAGCCCTCTTGCAAAATTGGACATACACGTATGAAGACCCCCTTCCCTTTCTCCGCGATCGTCGGCCAGAATGAAATGAAACAGGCCATGGTGCTGACGGCTGTTGACCCCGGTATCGGCGGCGTGCTGGTTTTTGGCGACCGGGGCACCGGGAAATCAACTGCCGTGCGCGCGCTTGCGGCCCTGTTGCCGCCTATTCGCGCCGTCGAAAGCTGCCCCGTGAATTCTGAAAAGACAACGGACTGCCCGGAATGGGCCGAGTTAGGGTCGAAAAAGGTTATGACGCGCCCCACTCCGGTGATTGACCTGCCCTTGGGTGCCACCGAGGACCGCGTGGTCGGCGCGTTGGACATTGAACGCGCCCTGACGCGTGGCGAAAAGGCGTTTGAACCGGGCCTGCTGGCGCGCGCCAATCGCGGATATCTCTACATTGACGAGGTGAACCTGCTGGAGGATCACATCGTCGATCTGCTGCTTGATGTGGCGCAATCCGGTGAGAATGTGGTCGAACGCGAAGGTCTGTCGATCCGCCACCCTGCCCGCTTTGTGCTTGTGGGCTCCGGCAACCCCGAGGAAGGCGAATTACGCCCCCAACTGCTTGACCGCTTTGGTCTGTCTGTCGAGGTGCGCTCCCCCAATGACGTGGCTGAACGGGTCGAAGTCATCAAACGCCGCGATGCCTTTGAGAGCAATTTCGACACCTTCATGGCCCATTACAGCGCCGAAGACACCAAGGTGCGCGACACGATTCTCAAGGCCCGCAAACGGCTGGCAAAAATCAAAACACCCGATGATATTCTGCATGACTGCGCCGCCCTGTGCATCGCGCTTGGCTCTGACGGTTTGCGGGGCGAATTGACGCTCTTGCGCACAGCCCGCGCGTTGGCGGCATATCAGGGCGACAAGGTTCTGTCCCGTGCCCATCTGCGCGATATCGCCCCCTCCGCCCTGTCACACCGCCTGCGGCGCGACCCGCTGGACGAGGCAGGATCCGGCGCGCGCGTCAACCGCATCGTGGCCGAGGTTTTGGGGTGAGCCATGATGCTGACAGCTGGGACCGCGCGACCCTCGCGCTCCGGCTGCTGACGGTTGAAAACGCAAACCTTGGCGGGGCCGTTATCCGCATGCGCGCCAGCCCCGCGCGGGATCAGGTGCTGGCCGCGCTGCAGGGGCTCAACCTGCGCAAAATCCACCCCACAATCACCGATGACCAACTGTTTGGGGGGCTTGATCTGGCTGCGACGCTTGAAAACTCGCAACTCGTTGAAAATAGGTCATTTTTTCATACAAAAACGAATGCCTTACTTGTCATGGCAGAGCGCTGCGGCACCGAGCTTGCCGCGAAACTGGCGCAAGTTATGGACAGGGATGCAGGGCACATGCTGCTCGCGCTCGATGAAGGGGCCGAAGCGGATGAACATGCGCCCGCAGCCCTTGCGGACCGCCTTGCGCTGCACATCGAACCCGAAGGGCGTATGCCTGAGGGATGGCGACCTGTCCCCGCGGGGACAGGCTTGATCGACCCGCAAAAGGTGACAGCCACCGCGCAGGATATCAAGGCGCTGGCCGAGATCGCCGCAGTCTTTGGTATCGACAGTTTGCGCGCGCCTTTATTGGCGCTGCGGGTGGCTCGGGCCCATGCGGCGCTGCACGGTCGAACCACTGTTACCGACGCTGACCTCAACGCGGCGGCTGAACTGACCTATCCGCACCGCGCCACGCGCGTCCCACAGGAACCCGACGCAGCCGAAGAGCCCCCTGCCCCGCCCGACGATACGCCAGAAGATGATGAGGCTGGCGACAGCGACACCCTGTCGCTGCCCGAAGGCGACATGCTTGTGGAGGCGGTCAAAGCCCTGCTGCCACCCGACCTGCTGGCGGGTCTTGTCCCCGTGGGGACATCACGCGGCACAAGCGGCGCAGGGGCCGGGCAAAAACGCAAAGGCAACCGTCGTGGACGCCCCCTGCCCTCCCGTCCGGGCCGGCTCGATGGGCGCGCGCGCATTGATCTCGTGGCAACGCTGCGTGCGGCCGCCCCGTGGCAACCGTTGCGCAAACAGGCTGTCCCCGCGGGGACAGGGTTGCACATCAGACCCTCGGACATCCGGCTGAAACGCTATCAGGAACAATCTGACCGGTTGCTCATTTTCACTGTCGATGCGTCAGGGTCGGCAGCCATGTCACGTCTGAACGAAGCCAAAGGTGCCGTCGAACTGCTGCTCGCGCAGGCCTATGCCGCACGCGATCATGTGGCGCTGATCGCCTTTCGTGGGGATGGCGCGGAATTACTGTTACCGCCCACGCGTTCTCTGGTGCAAACGAAACGCCGTCTGGCCAGCTTGCCCGGCGGCGGCGGCACCCCATTGGCCGCAGGCCTGCAACAAGCCGCTCTGCTGGCCCAGCAGAGCCGCTCAAAAGGGCTGACCCCGACAGTTGTCGTTTTGACAGACGGGCGCGCTAATATTGCGCTGGATGGCACGCCAGACCGGGCAGCAGCGCAGGCCGATTCAGAACAGATGGCGCAGCTTATCCAGACCCAAAATATTGCCGCATTGGTAATTGATATGTCCAAACGCCCACAAGAGCCGCTCAGGGCCCTGTCAGCACGTCTGGGCGCGCCGTACCTTGCTTTGCCCCGCGCGGACGCGGAGCGGCTCACAGGGGCCGTCAGCGCGGCGCTGGACAGTTAGATGCGCTGGCCACCACCCAAAGACTGGCCAAATGCCGATCATTCGCAGCAAATCTTTTGCCATCCCCACAGATGGCACGTGCAACAGTTCGGGTCAGGTCCGACGATTCTAATGCTGCATGGGGCAGGCGGCAGCACCCATTCGTTTCGGGATCTGGCGACAGCGCTTGCCCAAAACCATCATGTAGTGGCACTTGACCTGCCGGGACAGGGCTACACCCGACTTGGCGCGCGCCACAGATCCGGCCTCACATCAACGACCGAGGATATCGTGGCCTTGTGTGCGCAGGAAGGCTGGCAACCGGATGCGCTAATTGGGCACTCAGCAGGCGGCGCCCTTGCATTGCGCTTGTCGGAAAAACTTGTGTCCCCGCAGGGACAGGCCCCGAAAGTTGTTGGCATCAACCCCGCATTGGACAATTTCAAAGGCCTTGCAGGTGTGCTGTTTCCGGTGCTTGCGAAACTGCTGGCCGCCGTGCCGTTCACCGCGCAGATCTTTGCCTCTGCATCTGCCTCTCCGGGTCGAATAGCGGCTCTGATACGCAGCACAGGCTCTGATTTGGATGCCCAAGGGCTGTCTTATTATCAACGGTTGATCAGCGACCGGAACCATGCGGATGCCACTTTGATGATGATGGCGCAATGGACGCTGGACGACCTGCTGCGCGACCGGCCCAATATAACGACACACACGCTGTTCATTGTCGGGGACAAGGACGCAACGGTTCCGTCCAGCGTGTCGGACAAAGCGGCACAAAGCCTGCAGAATGCGCGTGTCATACATCTTGAACACCTTGGTCATCTGGCGCATGAAGAGGCCCCGGATGAAATTGCAAAGCTCATCCTGACATTCCTGTCCGATTAGTCTTTGAGGGCATCCAGAAACGCACGCGCGGCAAGCTCAAGACGGCGCGGATCGACCGCACCAAAATCGCGATCCAGCAGAACCTCGAACTTGCCCGCCGCAGCCGTACACCGTGCGGTGCCTTCGGGTCGGTTCAACTTGATAGTCGTGCGGGCAGACGTTTTAGGCGCCGTCGCCTTGGCCTTTTTAGGCTTGGCTGCTCCGGCCGCGATCGCGCCGCGCAGTAATGACAATTCAGCCGCCGCGTCCCGATCCGGATGGCCCTCGAGCATGGCGCGCAGCTGCCCGGCAAAGCGCGGGTGCCCATCCATCAGCTTCACAAGGCTCAGACCAGTCGCGCGCGGGATGGCTTCGGGAAAGCGCAGCGCATCACCGATCCCCTTAAGCAGATAGGAAAAGTGACGAATGTAGCTGCGCTTTTGACGCCCGGCAGAGGCAAATAGCACGTCAACAGGGTCCCCCGCATAGCCAATCGTCTGGCCGGTCCGGCCCCCGTAAGACATCGCAAGCTGCGCCATCTCGGCAAAAGAGATATCCCGCCGCACAAGGTTTTCGTCCACCATCCGGCGATACAGATGTTCCACCTGCGCACCGCGCGCCTGCAAGGTCGCGGGGATGGCCGCGTATTTCTCATCGCCCGTTTCCGCCAGAAGCTCGCGGTAGGCGCTGAGCCGGCGAAACCCCTGAATGAGCTCAAAGCCCGTTTCGACCTCTTCCACATGGATCGGGTTGGACAGGCCAACGGCCTGTATCGATGCCTTGAGTTCATCGAGTTCGGCGTCGCGCTGATCCGAACGGTCGCGCAACAACTTAGTTGCGCTGATCTTGTCCGTTGCCACCAGACCGACAATCTGCCCATTCTTTTTCAACGCGACATATTCGTGCGCGAGCCGGTCGTTTTCCGCTCTTATCGCGGCCTCAGCCTGCTGACGCACACCCAAGGCATCCGCGTTTTCCGTGATCGCAGCCGCCATCGGACCGCGCCGCGTTTCACTTGGTTGTTCCGACACCTCAGGGACAGCAGCATCGTCAAAATCAATATCGAAAACCCGCCGTTTGCTCATTGCTCATCCTCCAATTGGTCCCAAGCCACGCCCAGATGGTCGCGGAATTCCTCATAGGCCTGATCGAAACTTGCCCGCGCGCGCCGCCAGGTTTCCCGCGTCATATCCCGGTAATCGATCTCGTAGATGGATGACAAAAACCGGCCTGATTGCTCAACGGCGCGGGTCATCTCAATCGGGTGTGTGGCCACTCTATCGCCCCAGACTTTCACAAAGGCTTGCTGCATCGCGCGGTGCAGATCATTGTTCGGCTCAAAGCGGGTCAGCAGGAACCGCAGATCCAGAAACGCCTTGGGCAGGTTCATTGTCCCCGCGGGGACAAGCCCCGAAAAGCGGCTCAGATCTTCCAGCGCTTCGCCCAATTGCCCGATAAAAGACGTGGTGGAATCGTATTCCCAATACCCCGGACCCGAGGGGACATAGAGCACATCCGCCGCAAAGACCGCATTCATCGACTGATAGCCAATGGCGGGCGGGCAATCGAACAGCACCAGATCATAGGCATCCGCCGGGAGCTGGTCTAGGAACCGCGACACGGCGGCAAAGAACGACCATTCGGGGTTCATATGCCGGTACTGCGCAGAGGCAAATTCGACGAAGGCCGCATTGGCGCAGGAAGGTACGATGTCAATTGTGGGCCAATTCGTCTGCTTGACGAAATCCGCTGCGCGCAGATCGGCCAGACCCATGTCGCTGATGCTCAACGGCAGGCGACGCTGGGGCAGGGCGGTGCCGCTTTCCGCGCCCTGGCTTGCGCGGTTCATACGGCCCGTTTCAATCGCGAGATCGCGCGCCATGATGCCCCAGACGGTGTATTCCTCCGCCACATCGCTGAGGCCCATCGAATGGCTCAGCGTCGCTTGCGGGTCGAAATCAACGCAGAGCACACGGTAGCCATCCAAGGCCGCCGCATGGGCAAAGTGCAACGCGACCGTGGATTTGCCCGCCCCCCCTTTGAAGTTCGCAATCGCCGCGCGGATTGCCCGTTTGCCAGCCGGGCGGTAGGGCATCAAAGAGCGCCGGTTGAATTTCAGACGGCGGCGCAATTCGTTGATCTCGTCGAGGCTGTACCAACGCTGGCGGCCGTCTTCCTCGACCTGGCCCTGTGGCAAGGTGGGGTCCGCGGCCAAGCGCCCGCGCATCGTCGATTGATTGACCTTGAAGACCAGTTCCGCCACCTCCCAGCTGGAGAACCGCCGCAGCGTCTTTTCGTTCTGGGGGCTGTAGGTTTGCTGACGGATGAACCCCTGCATCTTGAGCGATTGCGCCTGCAACTGGGTCAGATCTTTATGTGTGAACATCGCTTGCCTGTGTGTTTTTTCTTACTGCTGAATTGCCTTGTCCCCGCGGGGACGCAAAATCGTTATACTCTATGATTTACGCTTGTTTTGAAAAAAACGC